>DATEOM010000096.1:0-2283 GCA_035274105.1 Microbacterium sp. | reverse complement strand
CGAGGCGGGCCGCCCCGTCGCCCTCAACGGCGTCGAGTTCGCCGACCCGGTCGCGCTGGTGTTCGAGGCGAACCGCATCGGCGGCCGGCACGGCCTGGGCATGAGCGACCAGATCGAGAACCGCATCATCGAGGCCAAGTCTCGCGGCATCTACGAGGCCCCCGGCATGGCACTGCTCTTCACCGCGTACGAGCGCCTGGTCAACGGCATCCTGAACGAAGACACGCTCGCGACGTACCACGAGCAGGGCCGCCGCCTCGGCCGCCTCATGTACGAGGGCCGCTGGCTCGAGCCGCAGTCGCTCATGCTGCGCGAGTCGATCCAGAAGTGGGTGGGATCGACCATCACCGGCTCGGTGACGCTGCGCCTGCGCCGCGGCGAGGACTACACGATCCTCGACACCACCGCCCCGCGCCTGTCGTACCACCCCGACAAACTCTCGATGGAGCGCGTCGGCGACGCCGCCTTCGGCCCCACCGACCGCATCGGCCAGCTCACCATGCGCAACCTCGACATCGCCGACTCGCGCGTGCGCCTCGAGTACTACGCGTCGAAGGGCCTCATCGGCGGCGCCACCGGCGAGCTCGTCGGGCACCTCACGCAGGGCGAGGCCGGCGAGATCACCGAGAACGCGACGCCGCTGTCGGCCGCGGGCGAAGAGCTCGCGGAGGCGACGGATGCCGCGAACGAGGCGTCCGCCTTCGCCCTGGGCACCGACTGACAGGTGTTCATTTAAGTTGCACACAACTGTGCAACTTACGTAACGTGGAGGCATGACCTCCCCGATCGATGCGGCGCGCCGTCCGCGGCGCGACGCCCTCGAGAACCGCGCGGGCATCCTCGCCGCGGCTCACGTCGCCCTCGCGCACGATCCCCGCGCGTCCATCGACGCCATCGCCCGCCAGGCCGGCCTGTCGCGCCGCGCGCTCTACGGGCACTTCGACGACCGCGACGCGCTGGTGCGCGAACTCGTCGAACAGGGCGCGACGCGGTTCAACGCCGTCGCCGACTCGATCGATGATGCCGACGCGCGGGTGGCGCTCGCCCGGCTCGCCGCGGCCCTCTGGAACGAGGCCGCCCACGTGCAGGTGCTCGCGGCGATCGCGCTCGACGAGGCGCACCTCGAAGAGACCGCCACTGCCCTCGCGCCGCTGCGCCGCACGGTGGTGCGGATCGTTCGCGACGGACAGGACGCCGATGTGCTCCGCACCGACGTCGCCGCCCCGACGCTCGCCCGCCTCATCGAAGAGACCGCGCGCACGGTCATCACGCGCATCGACGCCTCGTCGCCCGCCGCTCGCGACCTCGCGGTGCGCGCCGTGCTCAGCATCGCCGGGCTGTCGTGGCGGCAAGCCGACGCGCTGCTCGCGGCGCACCCCGAGATCCTTGCGACCCCCAAGGCGGCGAGCGCGTGAGGGTCGTGGTCGACGCGGTCGGCAAGGGCCGCCGCGAGCACGCACTGCCGGTGACATCGGCCGCCTTCGAGTCCGGCGTGGCGACGCTCGTCGCCGCCGAGACCGAGCAGCGCCCGACGGTGCTCGGCCTGATCGCCTCGGGGCGCATGCGGCCCGACACCGGTCGCGTCACGCTGGACGGCAGGACGGATGCTGCGGGCCTGCGCCGCCGGGTCGCCCTGGTCGACGCTCCCTCGGTGTCGGAGCCCGAGCCCGATGTCACGCTCGCCGGTGTCGCCGCGGAGGAGCTCATGTTCGCCGGACGCCGCTCCGACCCGCTCGCGGTGCGCCGCTGGCTCGAGGAGCAGGGCCTCGGGGACGAAGCACCCGTCCCCGTCTCGAACGTCGCCCCCGCCGCACGGGTGCGGGCGCTCTGCGAACTGGCGGTGCTGCGCAAAGGCGTCGAGGGTATCGTGCTGGTCTCGCCCGACCGCCACGGCGGCGAGCCGGCCGCGTGGTGGGCCGTCGCCGACGAGTTCGCAGGCCGCGGGTATGCGGTGCTCGTGATCGCGGGCCACGCATCGCAGCGAGTCGAGCGAGCCGGCGAGTCGAGGCACGGAGTCGAGACGCCCCGGACCATCGCGGACACCCAGGGCGTTTCGACTGCTGGCGCCAGAGCGCCCTCCGCTCAACGAGCGGGAGGCGGCGTCGGGCGACCCCGCGTTCGCAGGCTGACCGCGCGGACGAAGGGCGGCCGCGCATGAAGGTCCCCCAGATGATCCTCGCCGAGCTCCGGCGGCTCGGCTCCACGCGGATGTCGCTCATCGCCCTCATCGCGCTCATGGTCGTGCCGATCCTCTACGGCGGCCTGTACCTGTGGGCGAACCGC
>DATEOM010000095.1:0-9604 GCA_035274105.1 Microbacterium sp. | reverse complement strand
ATCTGCCCGACCGCACCTGGCCCGACCAGCGCATCACGACCGCACCTCGCTGGTGCGCCGTCGACCTGCGTGACGGCAATCAGGCGCTCATCGACCCGATGAGCCCCGAGCGCAAGCGCATCATGTTCGACCTGCTCGTGAAGATGGGCTACAAGGAGATCGAGGTCGGCTTCCCCTCGGCGAGCCAGACCGACTTCGACTTCGTGCGTCAGCTGATCGAAGAGGACCTCATCCCGGACGACGTCACGATCCAGGTGCTGACCCAGGCCCGCGAGCACCTCATCGAGCGCACCTACGAGTCGATCGCCGGCGCGAAGCAGGCGATCGTGCACCTGTACAACTCGACGAGCACGCTGCAGCGCGAGGTGGTCTTCCGCACCGACGAGCAGGGCATCATCGACATCGCCCTCGAGGGCGCGCGTCTGTGCCGGGAGTTCGAGAAGCGCATCCCCGAGACCAAGGTCTTCTACGAGTACTCGCCCGAGAGCTACACCGGCACCGAGCTCGAGTTCGCGCTGAACGTGTGCAACCAGGTCATCGAGATCTTCGAGCCGACGCCGGAGCGCAAGGTGATCATCAACCTGCCCGCGACCGTCGAGATGGCGACGCCGAACGTCTACGCCGACTCGATCGAGTGGATGAGCCGTCGCCTGGCACACCGCGAGAACGTCATCCTGTCGCTGCACCCCCACAACGACCGCGGCACCGCGATCGCGGCTGCGGAGCTCGGCTACATGGCCGGCGCCGACCGCATCGAGGGCTGCCTGTTCGGCAACGGCGAGCGGACGGGCAACGTCGACCTGGTGGCGCTCGGCATCAACCTGTTCACGCAGGGCATCGACCCGCAGATCGACTTCAGCGACATCGACCAGGTGAAGCGCACGGTCGAGTACTGCAACCAGCTGCCCGTGCACGAGCGCAGCCCCTGGGCCGGCGACCTGGTGTTCACCGCCTTCAGCGGCTCGCACCAGGACGCCATCAAGAAGGGCTTCGAGGCGATGGACGCCCGCGCCGCCGCCGATGGTGTCACCGTCGACGAGATCGAGTGGGCCGTGCCGTACCTGCCGATCGACCCGAAGGACCTGGGCCGTTCGTACGAGGCGGTCATCCGCGTCAACTCGCAGTCGGGCAAGGGCGGGGTCGCGTACCTGCTGAAGACCGACCACTCGCTGGATCTGCCCCGCAAGCTGCAGATCGACTTCTCGGGCGTGGTGCAGGCCAAGACCGACGCCGAGGGCGGCGAGATCACGAGCGACCAGATCTGGAAGATCTTCACCGACGAGTACCTGCCGTCGGAAGTCGCCGACGAGCGCTGGGGCCGTTTCGAACTGCTGGCCACCAGCACCCGCAGTGACCTGTCGGGCGACGTCGCGCTCGACATCACGCTGCGCGACGGCGACGACCGGTTCGAGGCATCCGGTCGCGGCAACGGCCCGGTCGCCGCGTTCCTCGAGATCATCCGCGCACAGGGATTCGACGTGACGCTCTACGACTACGTGGAGCACGCCCTCAGCGCAGGCGGCGACGCGCAGGCGGCCGCCTACATCGAACTCCAGGTCGATGGCGAGCGCCTCTGGGGCGTCGGCATCGACTCGGACATCTCGACCGCATCGCTCAAAGCGATCGTTTCGGGAGTGAACCGCGCCATCCGTACGCGGCAGCGGTCCGGAGCCCTCGCGGGCGTCTGAACGCGAACCGTCGACGGGTGTGCGCGGCTGATCCCGCGCGCACCCGTCGGTGTTCGCCGACCGGCATCCGGAATGACGGATGCCTCAGGGCTTGACGATCGGGATCGTCGAGGTCTCGACGGCCACCTTGCGGCGGTAGAGCGCGCGCTGCTCCGGCAGCGAGATGTCGAAGATCACCGCCAGCAGGCGGATCACCGTCGTCACGACGATGCCGACGACGGCCGCGATGACCACCTCGACACCGAGCTGCTCGGCGATCGCGAGGACGAGGCATCCGACTCCCGCGGCGACAGCGTAGAGCGAGCCCACGTGCATGATCGCGACCGGCAGCCCCATGATCACATCGCGGAGGATGCCGCCGCCGACGGCCGCGCACACGCCGACGAACACGGCCGGCACGAGGGGGAGACCGAGCACGAGGGCCTTGCTCGTGCCGAATGCGCCGAACATGCCGATGACGAGGGCGTCGAGGCCCACGATGACGGCGTTGAGGCGCTGGAAAAGGCCGGCGAGCAGCATCCCGAACAGCGCAGCGCCCGCGGCGGTGAGCAGGTACCAGTTGCTCTGCAGCGTGGACGGCGTGACGTTGAGCAGGAGGTCACGGATGAGACCGCCGCCCATTCCCATCACGATGCCGATGATCGCGACGCCGAGCAGGTCGAGCCGGCGTTCGCCGCGGAAGCCCGAAGCGAACAGCGCGCCCTGGATCCCGCCGAGGCCCACGGCGGTGAGGTCGGCCCACAGGGGGATCACGAAGACCGGCTCGTTCACCCCTCCATTGTCGAGGGCGATCAGGGGATGTGGGTGCGCACCGCCGATAGGAAGCCGTCGAGGTCGTCCGTCCAGAGCCGCACCGCCTCGATGCGGTCGCGGCCCTGCGGCAGCCGCACGTCGAGCGGATGCTCGAGGCGGATCAGCACGTTGGTCTCGTTCGCGATGCGCGCGGCGAACGTGCGGCCCTCGGGCTCGTCCACGACGGCCGGCGCCTTGTCGACGCGGTGCGGTGAGCGTTCGACGGACTCCACGACGTCCCAGGGCAGGTCCACGTCGAGCTCCGCGCCCTGCCGCACCCGGATGCCTTCCGGCCCGACCGCGTGCGGTCTGGTGAGATAGCCGAAGAGGAGCCCGAGCATCCAGGTCACGCCCCAGATGCCGAGGATGAGGAGCGGGATGCGCACCCACGTCCAGCGGTGGACGATGAGATCCACGATCGGGATCTCGATCGCCGACAGCACGATGAAGATCACCAGCAGCGTCAGCACCGGCGAGTGGTAGTGGAAGGCACTGGCGCCTGCGGGCACCCGCGGGCGCCGGAAGGCGAAGCGGTAGATGCTCTGGTAGACGCCGAGCTCCATGATCCACGCGCGACGGGCGAAAGTTGCCAGCTTCGACCGCCAGGCGGGCGGGGTCGCGGCATGGGGTGCGTGTGCGGGTCGGCGCGGGCTGTCGCGCGGCGTGTCGAGGCGGCTCACGACGGTGCATCCGCATGCGTGCGGGCCTCGTGCTCGGCGATGAGCTGGGACAGGCGGTCGAGGACGTGCGTCAGCCCCCGCAGCGTCGCCTCTGCCGTCGCCTCGTCGAGGCCGTCGATGAGCTGTGCGCCCAGTTCGGTGTGCTCGGCGTCCATCGTTCGCATGGCGTCCTCGCCGCGCGGCGTCAGCGTCACGAGCACGGCCCGGCGGTCATGGGGGTGAGGCTCGCGCCGCGCGAAGCCGGTGGCCTCGAGGCCGTCGACGAGGGTCGTGACGTTGCGCGGTGTGACGCCGAGCGCGGCCGCCAGCTCCGCCTGGGTGCGCGGACCCTCGTGGAAGACGAGCCACAGCACGTGGGTGCGGGAGGGGGTGAGGCCGCGACGGTCGAGTTCGCGCTCCTGGTCGGCGCCCAGGACGCCGGACAGCGCCAGGAGAGTATCGAGAATCTGAGTGCCGGACATAGTGAATATGGTACATCACCTTCTATCCGACCCACGTCGGCGCCGTGCCGCCCGATCGCACAGGAGCGCAGGGATAATTGACGCGTGCCCACCTACCGCGATGAAGTCGTGGTCCTGCGCACCCACAAGCTGGGCGAGGCCGACAGGATCGTGACGATGCTCAGCCGCCGTCACGGCAAGCTGCGCGCGGTCGCGAAGGGCGTGCGGCGCACGTCGTCGCGGTTCGGCGCACGCCTCGAGCCGTTCATGGTCGCCGATGTGCAGCTCTACCAGGGACGCTCGCTCGACATCGTCCAGCAGGCCGAGTCGCTCGGCTCGTATGGCGCAGAGATCGTGGCCCACTACGACCGCTACACCTCTGCGCACGCCATGGTGGAGGCGGCCGACCGCCTGAACGAGGCCGAAGCCACTTCGCAGCAGTACCTCCTCCTCGTCGGAGGACTCCGCGCCCTCTCCCGGGGCGAGCACGCCGCGCGCAGCGTGCTCGATTCGTACCTGCTCCGCGCCATGGCGCTCTCGGGCTGGGCCCCAGGTCTCGGCGAGTGCGCGCTGTGCGGGCGCCGCGGCCCGCACGACACCTTCGTCGCCCAGCAGGGCGGCATCGTCTGCCGCGACTGCGCTCCGACCGGTGCGGCTCGCGTCGACGCCGCCACCGTGTCGCTCCTGCAGTCGCTGATGGCCGGGGAATGGGACGTGGTGGATGCTGCGTCCCCCGGGTCGACCGCCGCCGCCTCGGGTCTCATCGCCGCCTATGCGCAGTGGCACCTCGAACGCGGCATCCGTTCGCTCTCCCATGTCTCGGCAGCCCCGCAGGAAGGCCCCAGGTGACCCCGAAGCCCTACACGCACCGCGACGCGGTGCCGTACCGCCCACTGGACTGGACCGGCGTCTACCCGCCCGAGTACCCCCGGGGCGCCGTGCCCCACCACATCGCGATCGTGATGGACGGCAACGGCCGGTGGGCCAACCGCCGGGGTCTCACCCGCATCGAAGGGCACAAGGCGGGGGAGGCCGCTCTGCTCGATGTCGTCGCCGGCGCGATCCAGGCCGGCGTGAAGCACCTCTCGGTCTACGCCTTCTCGACGGAGAACTGGTCGCGCTCGCCCGACGAGGTCCGCTTCCTCATGGGCTACAACCGCGACGTGCTGCACCGGCGCCGCGACCAGCTCAATGAGTGGGGCGTACGCATCCAGTGGGCCGGCCGCAAGCCGCGCCTGTGGGGGAGCGTCATCAAGGAGCTCCAGTTCGCCGAGCAGCTCACGACCGGCAACGATGTGCTGACGCTGACGATGTGCGTGAACTACGGGGGCCGCATCGAGCTCGTCGATGCGATGCGCTCGATCGCCGACGACGTCGCGGCGGGGCGACTGAAGCCGTCGGCCGTGTCGGAGAAGCTCATCCAGCGGCGGCTGTACCGCCCCGACATGCCGGACGTCGATCTGTTCCTCCGCTCCAGCGGCGAGCAGCGCACGTCGAACTTCCTGCTGTGGGAGTCCGCCTACGCGGAGTTCGTGTTCCTCGACACGCTGTGGCCGGACTTCACGCGCGAGGACCTCTGGCACGGCATCGACACGTACCTCGGCCGTGATCGCCGCTTCGGCGGTGCCGTGGACGCCCCCGACTCCTCGACCCGCTGAGTCACGCCCCGCGGCCGGCGGGGTATCCAGCGAGCATTCGCGCCCTCATCATTGACGTGAGCCGCGCAGGAGGCTCGTCAGGAGGCGCGAGATGGCGCTGTCACGGACCCGGATGGGCTTCGCCGCGTTCCTGAGCCTCGTCGTCGCCTTCGCCGTCACGGGATGCGGGACGACGGTGACCGCGGAGGACGCGGGACGCACGACGACGTCGAGCCCATCGTCCCCGCCGCCGTCTCCGGACGAAACGAACGAGGACACCGCCGACGGCGAGTCGGACGATGGCGGTGACGACCAGGGGCAGACCGACTCCGACGGCGGCGAAGATCCCGCGCAGGATCGCGTCCGCACGGGCCCGGTGGCCCAGTACGGCGGCCCCGCCTACGGCGATCAGGGCACGGCCGAAGTCCTCGAGACAGGCGTCTGGTGCAAGACGATCGCGGTCTTCTGGGGCGGCGATCCGGTGCCGCAGGGCGTCCGCTTCACGTTCGAGAACGCTGTGACCGACCGGCCGGGCCTGCGAGTCGATGGCGGGGTGTGCGGCACCCGCGGAGCGGACCGTTCGTGCCTCGGCATGATCGTCCAGGCGAACGAGTCCGGCATCTTCTGCAGCCTCGTTCTGCGCCCTGGCGGCGAGTTCCAGGACGGCACCGCGATCACCTTCCGCGGCACGCTCGAGTGTCCGACCGCCGAGATCTGCGATCAGGTCGCCGCGCGGGAGGTGGAGCCGGGACCGCCGATCATCGTCAACGACCCGGAGCCGTCCGCCGAGCAGGAGGAGGAACCTCAGGAGCAGCCGCAGGAGGAGGAGCAGCCGGCCGAGTCGCCCGAGCCGGAACAGTCGCCGCAGCCGGGGGAGGAGAGCAGGTGACCGATCGGCCGCCGATCCCGCCGTCCGAACCGGCCGCACCGTCGGCGACGGTCGAACCCGACACGCGTACGCCCATCGAGCCGCGCTCGATCGAGCCGGGCCTGGGCTTCGAGAAATGGATGGGCTTCCTCTCGTCCTTCGTGGCTCCGCTGACCCTGGTCACGGCGCTGCTCTTCTACTTCGGCTACGTCTCGACGCGCGAGTTCTTCCGGTACTTCGGGGTCGACGTCGACATCATCGGGCTGAGCTCGCAGGAGTTCGTGATGCGGAGCCCCGGCGCCCTCTTCATCCCGGTCATGGTGCTCACGCTGCTGGCCGCTGCCGCGATCCTCGGCCATCGCGCCCTGCGGAAGCGGCTGCTGGCGCGCGAGCGCCCGGCGCAGCGTCGCGTGATCGGCATCCTCGCGTGGACCGGCATCGGCTTCATCCTCGCGGGCCTCGCACTGGCCTTCCTCGTGCCGTTCCTGCCGGGATGGACGTACGGCCAGCTGCTCACCCCGCTCTTCCTCGCGATCGGCGCGGGGCTCGCCGCCTACGCCGCCGCCACCGTGCGCGCGCTCGACCCCTCGAGCGGCGGACGCGGCGTCGTCGTGCTGCTCGTCCTCGTGATGATCGCCGGCACGTTCTGGTCCACCGCGACCATCGCGCAGTGGTGGGGTCTCGGGCAGGCGCGCGCCCTCGCCGCAGACCTCACGACGCTGCCCGCCGTGGTGCTCGACACGCGCGAGCGGCTCTTCCCCGGCAACGACGACATCACCTTCCAGCAGCTCGGGGACGAGGCATCCGTCGAAGATCCTGCGGCCGCGCCGCAGACGTTCGGGTACCGGTACTTCGGCCTGCGGCTGCTCGCGCAGGGCGGCGGACGCCTGTACCTCGTCCCCGATTCGTGGTCGCCGGATGCCTCGACCCTCGTGGTGCCGTACGACGACGTGCGTGTGAGGTTCCGCTTCGTGCCCGATGCCGATCCGCCCACTTCCTGAGCATCCGCACCCGGGCGACGCATTCGGCGGAATAGATGCGCACACGCACGCGGTTGTCCCCAGCATGACGGACGCCATCAAGATCGACGTGTGGAGCGACATCGCCTGCCCCTGGTGCTACATCGGCAAGCGGAATCTCGAGAACGGGCTGGCCGCGGCATCCGCGGACGACGACGCCCCCACCGTGGAGGTGACCTACCACTCGTTCGAGCTGTCGCCCGATACACCCGTGGACTTCGAGGGCGATGAGCTCGACTTCCTCGCCAAGCACAAGGGCATGCCGCGCACGCAGGTGCAGCAGATGCTCGAGCGCGTGACCGGCGTCGCCGCCGACGCGGGCCTCGAGTACCGTTTCGACCTCCTCAAGCACACCAACACCGTGAAAGCCCACGAGCTCCTGCACTTCGCGAAGGAGCAGGGGCGCCAGCTCGAGCTCGCCGAGCGCCTGATGTCCGCCTACTTCACGGAGGGACGCCACCTGGGCCGCGAGGACGAACTGGTCGACCTCGCGACGGATGCCGGTCTCGACGCGCAGGCCGCGCGCGAGGCCCTGCAGAGCGGCCGCTACCTCGACGCGGTGCGCGCCGACCAGGCGCAGGCCGCCGCCTACGGCATCAACGGGGTGCCGTTCTTCGTCATCGATGGCAAGTACGGCGTGTCGGGGGCGCAGCCCGCCGACGCCTTCGCGCAGATCGTGCGGCAGGTGTGGTCCGAGCGTCGCGAGCCCGCCGGCGTCGACGCCTGATCCCCTGTACGAGAACGGGCCCGCCGCGATTCGTCGCGGCGTGCCCGTTCGGTGTCTCTCGGGTCAGCGGGGCAGATTCGCCTCGATGACGTCGACGATCGCCGGGTCGTCGGGCTTGACGTTCGGACGGAAGCGATGGACGACGCCCGCGGGTGTCAGCACGAACTTCTCGAAGTTCCAGACGATCGGGCCTTTCTTGCCCTCCGCATCGCGCGACTTCTTCAGCGCCTTGTATACCGGGGCCGCGCCCGGGCCGTTGACCTTGACCTTGTCGAAGACCGGAAAGGTCACGCCCCACGTGACCGAGCAGTACTCGAGGATCTCGTCCATCGACCCCGGTTCCTGACCCATGAACTGGTTGCAGGGGAAGCCCAGCACCGTGAAGCCGCGGTCGGCGTACGCCCGCTGCAGCTGCTCGAGCTGCTCGTACTGCGGGGTCAGCCCGCACTTGGACGCGACATTGACGACGAGGAGCACCTGGTCGCCATATTCGGAGAGGGTCGCGGTGCCGCCGTCGGCGGTGTCGAAGGGGATCTCGCGCAGGTCGGTGATCGTGGCCTCGGTCATGCCCCCAGGCTAAGCCCTGTGCACAGGGCGCGGCCGTTCAGCCAAGAGACGGATTCCTGTAAGAGAATGGAACGCGTGACGACTGCCCTCGCCCCCGCGCCGACGCTGCGCATCGGGCCCATCGAACTCGACGCCCCGGTGGTGCTCGCGCCGATGGCGGGCATCACCAACACGGCATTCCGGCGACTGTGCCGTGAATACGGCGCCGGTCTCTACGTCAGCGAGATGATCACGACGCGCGCTCTCGTCGAGCGCAACGCGACGACGATGCGCCTCATCACGCACCACGAGTCCGAGACGCCGCGCTCGATCCAGCTGTACGGGGTCGACCCCGCGACGACCGAGGCGGCGGTGCGCCTCCTCGTCGAGGAGGATCGGGCCGATCACATCGACCTGAATTTCGGATGCCCCGTCCCCAAGGTGACCCGAAAGGGCGGGGGAGCGGCGCTGCCGTGGAAGCTGGGCCTGTTCCGCGACATCGTGACGCGCGCCGCCCGCGCGGCCGGTGACATCCCGCTCACCGTCAAGATGCGCAAGGGCATCGACGCGGATCACCTCACCTATCTCGACGCCGGACGCATCGCCGAGGATGCCGGCGTGGCCGCGGTCGCGCTCCACGCGCGCACGGCGTCGGAGTTCTACTCCGGCACCGCGGACTGGTCGGCGATCGCCGAACTCAAGCAAGCGGTCACCAGCGTCCCGGTGCTCGGAAACGGCGACATCTGGTCGGCCGACGACGCCGCGCGCATGATGGCGGAGACCGGCTGCGACGGCGTCGTCGTCGGACGCGGGTGCCTCGGGCGTCCGTGGCTGTTCGGCGACCTCGCCCGCGCGCTCGGCGGCCCCGGTGCGGCGCCCGCCGAACCCGTCGACGCGACCCTCGGCTTCGTCGCCCGCGCCTTCCGCCGGCACGCCGAGCTGCTCGTCGAGTTCTTCGAGGACGAGGGCCGCGGCTGCCGCGACATCCGCAAGCACGTCGCCTGGTACTTCAAGGGGTACCCGGTCGGCGGCGAGCTCCGCGCGAGCCTCGCCACCGCCTCGAGCCTGGCCGAGATCGACGACCTGCTCGCCACCCTCGACGCCGACGCGCCGTACCCGGGCGCCGCCGCCGAGGGTCAGCGCGGTCGCGCTCCACGCGCGCACGGCGTCGGAGTTCTACTCCGGCACCGCGGACTGGTCGGCGATC
>DATEOM010000094.1:0-7423 GCA_035274105.1 Microbacterium sp. | reverse complement strand
GACCACGAGCGGGTGCGCTTCACGTACACCGCGGCCTCGGGCGAGGTCACGCACCGCCGCGTCGAGCCGCACGCCCTCGCGCCCGCCGACCGGCACTGGTACCTGCTCTGCTGGGACCTCGACAAGGATGACTGGCGCACCTTCCGCGTCGATCGTCTGGCGGATGTCGCGCACACGCGCGTGCTCTTCGAGCCCAAGCCGCTCACCTCGGAGCAGGTCGAGGAGTTCATCGTCGTCGCGCGTTCGTGGGTGCGGCAGTCCGTCGAAGCGGACGCGGTGATGGAACTGCCCTTCGGCGAGATGCGGGAGTACTTCGGCCAGTGGGGTCAGGGGGCGACGCCCGAGGATGCGACGCACACGCGGTGGCCGGTGGGCGGATCGGACTTCCGCGAGACGATGTACGGCCTGGCCTGGATCCCCGCGGGCGTGGAGTACACGACGGACCTCGCCTCGCCTGCGCGCGAGGAGTTGCGAGAGACGCTGGAACGGATGCTGCGCGCCCTCGACGCTCCCGCCCCGACCGGGGGCCGAGGTTTCGCTCGTTGAGCGAGCTTGCGAGTCGAAACGCCGGAGTGCGGCGCAGAACCGAGGCGCGCAGCATCCGCCCCCTCGAACCGGACAGCCGCTCAATAGGCTGAGCGCATGGAGCTGGGGATCTACGCGGTCATCGCCGTGGCGGTCATCGTGGCGGTCGCCGCGTTCTCCAAGAAGCTCGGCGTCGCGGCGCCGATCATCCTCGTGGTCGTGGGGGTCGGGCTGTCGTACCTGCCGGGCGTGCCCGACATCGAGGTGCCGCACGAGATCATCCTCGACGGGGTGCTGCCGCCGATCCTGTACGCCGCGGCGATCAGCGTGCCGATCACCGATTTCCGCCGGAATGTGGGGTCCATCGCGAGCCTGTCGGTCGTGCTCGTGATCGTGACCGCGTTCGCGGCCGGCTTCCTGCTGTTCTCGCTGCTGCCGGATCTCAACCTTGCCGCGGCCATCGCGCTCGGCGCGATCATCAGCCCGCCGGACGCGGTGGCCGCGACCTCCATCGGCCGGCGCCTGGGGCTGCCGCCGAGGCTGCTCACGGTGCTCGAGGGAGAAGGCCTCCTGAACGATGCGACAGCCCTGGTGCTGCTGCGCTCGGCCGTCGCCGCCGCGGCGGTCGGCGGCCTCACCACGCCGTGGGCCGGAGTCCTCGACTTCGTCTACGCCGTCGTCGTCGCCGTCGCGATCGGCCTGGTCGCCGGGTACGTCACCGTGTTCGTGCGCTCCAAGCTCAACGATCCCGTGCTCGACACGGCCCTGTCGATCGCTGTGCCGTTCGTCGCGTTCGCGCCGGCCGAGGCCCTCGGCGCATCCGGGGTGATGGCGGTCGTCGTCGCCGGCCTGTACACCGGACACGCCGCCCCCACGAAGTTCTCCGCGCAGGCGAGGATCAGCGACCGCATCAATTGGCGCACCATCCAGTTCCTGCTCGAGAACGGGGTCTTCCTCCTCATCGGGCTCGAGATCCGCACGCTCGTGGACCACGTCGATCCGACGGTGCTCAGCGCCGGCGACGCCGTCGTGATCGGCCTGATCGCGCTGGCCACCCTCATCGTGATCCGCTTCCTCTGGATCGGCCCGCTCGTGTACTTCCTCGGCAAGCGCGAGGAGCGCACCGAGAAACGCACGTACCACGCGCTCCTCGCGCTGAACTACTACCGCAGTCACCCGGTGAGCACGGCGCGGCAGGCCCGCACCCGCGACCGCCTCGAGCGCGACTACGAGCGCCGTCGCGCCGATCTCGAGCAGCAGCGACAGGAGCACATCGACTGGCGTGGCGGAGTCGTACTGGGCTGGTCGGGCATGCGCGGCGTCGTGACGCTCGCCGCCGCGCAGTCGCTGCCCGAGAACACCCCGTACCGGCCGCAACTGATCCTCATCGCGTTCACCGTCGCGGTGGTGAGCATCGTCGTGCAGGGCGGCACGCTGCCCTGGCTCATCCGCCTGCTCAAGGTGCAGGGCATCGATGCCCACGAAGACCGCAAGGAGCTCGCGGCGCTTCTCGAGGACATCAGCAACGTCGGCCTCCAGACATTGGACGAGATCGAGACGGATGCTGCCACCACCGCCCCGATCGACCCCGACGTCATCGAGCGCGTGAGGCGGGCGTCTTTCTTGAGTACAGAGGCCGCCTGGGAACGGGCGCGCGTGGTGCGCAAGCCGGGCGAGATGCCGCATCAGCGGTACCGCGAGATCCGCCTCGCCGTCGTCGAGGCGGAGCGGGAGCGCCTGCTGGAGCTGCGGTCGCAGGGCCGCTACTCCTCCCGGGTGCTCGCCGAGGCCCAGGCCATGCTCGATCTCGAGGAGACCCGCCTGTCCCGTCAGTCCGGCGACCACTGACGGCCGGAACCCACGAGCTCCGCGTTCGGGGCCCACCGCGCGTGCACCGCGCCGCCCAGCGCTCACCGCCGACCCACGGATCTGCCCTGACGTCAAGGGGGTGCGCGCACAGCCGCCGCTGCACGACTGTTGGCCGCGTGAGCTTCCACAGCGAGAACCTGCCTGTCCCGCCCGGCGACGATCGAAGCGAGGCGATCGAGCACGTCGTCGCCGAGGTGGAGGACGAGATCCGCCATGGCCAGGTGTCAGAGGACGTCAGCCATCTCCTCACGGAGCGACTCGAGGCGGCGGGCATCGCGTTGCCTCCCGATGCCGTGGATGACCTCGCCGAGGCGATCGAGAACGACGTCTCGCTGTAACGGGTCAGCCACGGATCCGATCAGACCTGATCGTCGTCCGCAGCCTCGTCCTCTTCCGGCTCGAACGTCGACTGCTCCCCGGTCCATCCGGCGGCGACGCCGTCGGGGTCGTCGGGAATCGTCCCGTCCTGTCCCAGACCGCCGGGCTTGCGGTCGCCGGTGTCCTCACCGGCCGGACGCTCGCGCTCTTCGTCGTGTCCCATCTCTCTCCTCCTCTTGTCAGTCCCCTCCCTGAGACCCCTTCCCGCGCCCTGCGCCGACGCGGCCGTGTGACTTCAGTCGTCGAAGATGCCCACCGACTCCGACAAGCGTGTGACCTCGTCGACGGTGAGCTCGAGGTTCGCCGCCTGCGCCGAGTCGGTGATGGATGCTGCGCGCCGGGCTCCCGGAATCGGGATGACGTGCGCGCCCAGGGCCAGCTCCCAGGCGAGCACCGCCTGCTGCGGGCTGACGCCGTGCGCCTCGCCGACCTCGCCGAACGCCGAGAACCGATCGCCGACGCGGCGCGCTCCTCCTCCGGTGCCGCCGAGCGGACTCCACGGCAGGAACGCGATACCGTGCGCCCCGCAGAAGCGCAGCTCGTCGATGCTCCCCGGATGCTTCGGCGAGAACTGGTTCTGCACACTGGCGAGATTGCCCTCGCCGAGCACGTCGATGGCGATCTGGATCTCTTCGACGCTCGCGTTCGAGATGCCGATCGCGCGGACGAGCCCGTCGTCCTGCAGCGCCTTCAGCCCGGCGATGATGTCGCCGTAGACGAGCCAGCGGTCGGGGCGGTGGTACTGGTACAGCTCGATCTGATCGACGCCGAGGATGTCGAGCGAGGTTTCGACCGCCGAGCGCAGGTACGCCTCCGACCCGTCGCGACCCCACACCTCGCCGTCGCTGCGGGTGATGCCGCCCTTCGTCGCGACGAAGATGCTCGACGCGTCGCCGTCCCACGTGCGCAGCGCCTCGGCGACGATGCGCTCGTTGTGCCCCATCTCGTCCCATGCGGGCGCGTAGATGTCGGCGGTGTCGATGAGCGTGACGCCGGCGTCGAGCGCCGCGTGCACGGTGGCCACCGCATCTTCGAACGACGGATACACCTTGTCGTTGTTCATCGACAACGGCATGGCGCCGAGCCCGATCGCCGAAACCTGTCGCCCCGCCAGCGTGCGCTGCTTCATCGCATCTCCCTCTCGCATGCGCCCAGCCTGCCAGGGCCGTGCGACACCACGCAGGGACTGGACAATCCCCCGCCGAGCCCGTAGGCACCCGTCGCCCTCGGCGCAGACGTATCACGAGGTCGTGCCTGGCCGGCGCGGTCAGGCCGACTGGGCGGACGACAGCGGGTACTCCCTCCGGATCGACCACTCCTCGGCCGGCTCGTAGTCGTAGATCCAGCTCATGCCGAGCGGCGTGTCACCGCTCCTCTTCCGCGCCTCGAAAGCCTGTTGACGCTGCTCCCAATCCCCGGCGTGGACGAGCTTGCTGTTGAGGAACGACTGGCGCTGCACCGCGTGCGCCCGAGGGATGCGCACGTCACGGAAGCCCGCCATCGCGGCGGCGATGTCGTCCCGCCCGGCATCGAGCCAACGGGCGAGCACGTAGGCGTCTTCGAAGGCCTGCGAGGCGCCCTGCCCGGCGTTCGGGAGCATCGGGTGCGCCGCATCGCCGATCAGCTGTACGCGCCGTTCACCCCAATCGAACGACGGGCGCCGTCCGAACAGACCCCACTTGAGCGTGACGGCGATGTTGTCGAAAAGGCTGCGCAGCTCGGGCGCGAGTTCGGGGAACGCGGCGCGCAGCTCGTCGGGGTCGCCGGGGATGGACCACCCCTCCCCGACCCACTCATCCGAGTCGAGCTGCGTGGTCAGGTTCACCATCGCTCGACCGCGGACGTAATGCGACCCTTCGGCGCGTCCGACGGGTTCGTCGATCCCGTTCACCGCCCCGCTGGCACCCACCTTCGCGGCGTGGGCCGAGCAGCAGACCCAGAGGACCTGGTTCGAATCGGCGCGGCACACCTTCGGCTCCATCGACCGGGCCGTGCTGACCGATCTGCTGCAGACGACCCGGCGGCGCGGCTACGGAGTCTGGCACACGTCGCAGGTGACCAACGAGCTGGCGCGCCTCTCAGAATCGACGGAGTCCCGAGCGGACCCGTCCCGCCTCTGGGCGGCGGTCGCTCGTGACAACCAGGATGCCGGCGCCGAAGGCCTGCCCACTGATGTCTCGTCGGTGCAGCTGCCCGTGTTCGACGCCGACGGATCCGTGGCGCTCGTGATCGTGGTGTGCACGTTGCAGGAGGCCGCCGCGAGATGGGGGTTGCCCGCTCTCGAGCGCCGGCTGCTCGACGTGCAGCGCGTCCTGTCCGACGCCGTCGCGAACATCGCCTGACGCGGCGAGCTCGCCGGGTGGGCAGCGAGGGAGGCCCACCACGGTCGAGCCGCCGGCCGTCGTCAGGAGGCGGGCACCAGCACGCGGTCGATCGTGTGGATGACGCCGTTGGTGGCGGGGATGTTGATCGCCCAGACCACCAGCCGCGGGTCCGAGAGCGCAGGCGTCTCATCGCGCAGCTTGATGCCGCGCGGCTCCACGACGCCGCCGTTGGCCATGGTCAGCGAGCCGGCCGTGACGATCTTCACGAGGCCGAGTTTCTGGCCCGCGACCACGTGGTACAGCAGGATGTTCGAGATCTGCTGGGCGGTGAACGTCGAGGTGATGGCCGCGAGCGCGTCCGCCTCGCTCGCCGGCGCTGTGCCGGTGAGGTCGGTCACGAGCCGCAGGAACGCGCGATCGTTCGGCGCGAACACCGTGTAGGTCTGGCTCGTGTCGGCGAGCGCACCGGTGAGCCCGGTGGCGACAACGGCCTGCACGAGGATGTCGTAGTCCCACGGGTTGCTGTCGGGGGTGCCGCCTCCGGACGCGGCGACCGCGACGTCGACGATCGTGCCGGCCGGGGCGGAGCCGCCGTGGGCTTGCGCGGGCGTGGCCGTGAGGACGAGCGCCAGGGCGGCGACTGCCGCGACGGCCAGGCGAGACTTCTTCATGGTTCCGATCTCCTTCGATGCGATGCCCGGCACGGTCCGAACGGAGGGTGCCGTAGAGGTATTCGCCCGAATCTGAGGAGTTGGATGCAGCGGCCCCGAGTTCGTCCTCGGCTCAAGCCCTGCGGGTGAGGAGTCAGCTGAACTCGAGCTGCCCGCGCACGATCGAGTCGCCGGAGTGGGCGGGGTCGCCGTCGAGCGGCTCCTGGGAGACGTCGACGAGCACGAAGTCGCGCAGGTCGACGTCTGCCGGAACGACGAACGTCCCCTTCCTCCCGTCGAGCTCGCCGAGGCTGACGAGGGCGGAGGCGTCCGCGGTGATCAGCCAGACCTCACGGAACCCGTCACCCACCTCGGCGTCGTCGAGGCTCACCGTGAGCGTGCGCTCCCCTCCCGAGAGCTCGGTCACCTCGGCCGTCCCGACAGCGCCCGGGTGGTCCGGAAAGGCATCCAGCGTCGCCGACGCGATCTCGACCGGCTGCGTCGTCCGGACGAGGTTCCACACGCCGGCGATCGCCAGCACCGCGGCGATGCTCGCGGCCAGGGCGAACAGCATCCGTCCCCGCCGGCGCTGGCGTCGCTGATCCGGCTGGTTCTCGGCGACAGCCGGTGGAGGGACGACGGCGACCTCGACGGGGATCCCGGATGCTGCGACCTCCGGCTGCGACCGGACCTCGTCGAGGATGCGGTCCCAGACCCGCTCCGGCGGCGTCTCGAGCTCGCCGAGACTCACGGTGGACCGGCCGATCGCGACCGTGTGCTCGAGCTCTGCCAGCTCGAGCGAGCAGGCGTCGCACGTCGCGAGGTGGGCGGTCTCAGCATCCGTCATCGCTTCTCCGACAGCGATCAGCGCGAGGCGCTCGGGGTCAAGATGCGACATCCGGCACCTCCAATCGGTCGCGCAGGCGAGTGAGACTTCGGCGGATGTGGCTCTTCACGGTACCCAGCGGCATGCCGAGGCGCGTGGCGATCTGCTGATGGGTGAGGTCGTCGTAGAACGCGAGGCGCACCACGCGCTGCGCATCGGGTTCGAGCTGGTCGATCTCGTCGGCGAGCAGCAGCCGGTCGCCGAGGTCGATGTCGGACGACATCGGCTCGTCGGCGACCGCGAAGCGCTGCAGCTTCTCCTGCAGCTCGCGCACGCGCCGGCGCGCATCGAGGGTGTCGGCGATGCGGCGGCGGGTGATCGTGACCAGCCACGTCGACAGCCGGCCCTTCGCGGGGTCGTACGAGGCGCGGGAGGTCCACGCCGAGACGAAGGTCTTCTGCGTCACGTCCTCGGCGTCGCCCCTGTCGCCGAGAACCCGCAGTGCGAGGGTGAACACGATCGGCGACCAGCGTCGGTAGATCTGCTCGAGGGCGCGCTCGTCACCGGCGGCGAAACGGCCGCACAGCTCGCGCTCTTCCTCGTCGTCCACGCTGCTTCCCCTCTGCTCTCCGGCACCCTCGCCGGCTCACGTGATCGGGGTCGCGATCGCGACCACGTTATCCGCGTATCGGCCCGTGCGGGAGTCGAACTCCCCACCGCCAGTGAGCACGTCGATGTCGATGAAGGCGGCGGCCACCCTGTCCGGCGGTGCGGGCCGCCGTGTGGGAGACAGGGTGGCCGCCGCGGCCGGCACCTCGACGGCGGGCGTGGGGAGCGCCGTCGCCGTCGCA
>DATEOM010000093.1:0-18786 GCA_035274105.1 Microbacterium sp. | reverse complement strand
GTCCCGTGCCAGGGGCGACGCCGACGACGGGAAGCGAGGTCCCCGACCCCGACCCCGCGCCTTCGTCGCGCGCCGAGACCGGGCTCCCGCCGATCCCGGCGCCGGCGCCGCTCGTCGCCCTGCCCCTGCCCCGGTCCGGATCCGAGTCCGGCGCGCTGGTCGCCGGTTTTCCTGACACGATCGTCGGCCCCGTGCCGGGATCGGACGTCCTGGAGAGCTCCATCGCCACCGAGGGGCGCACCATGCAGGTGACGCTCGTCGCCCGCACCGACAGCTCCGCCGAGGACGTCCGCGCGCACTACCGCGACCATTGGGCGCGGCTCGGGCTGACCGAGTCCGTCGGCGCGGCGGAGGGCGACGTCGCGTTCTCGGACATGCACTCCTCCCTTTCGGTCGCCTTCACCCCCGCGTCGGGCACGGGAACCGTGTATCTCGTCTACGGCGTGCTGCGCGCGGGCTGACCGTTGTACATCTCGCTGTCGAACACGCCGGAGCCCCGGGACGGCTCGTCCGAAGTCGCGCCCGCTCGCGCCACCCGCACCGTCTCATCGACGGTGGTCAGCCTCGGCATCGTGTCGCTCCTCACGGATGTCTCCTCGGAGTCGGTCGCGGCCATCCTGCCGCTCTACATCACGGGCGTCCTGGGGCTCTCGACCGTCGCCTTCGGCTTCCTCGACGGTCTCAACCAGGGGGTGAGCGCCCTCGTCCGCATCGGCGGCGGGTACGTGTCCGATCGGTACGACCAGCCCAAGTGGGTGGCCTTCACGGGCTACGCCCTGGCCGCCGTGGCGCGGGTCGGACTGCTCTTCGCCTCGGGTTTCGCCGCTCTCACCGCGGTCATCGCCGCGGACCGCATCGGCAAGGGGATCCGCACGGCACCACGTGACGCGCTCATCACGGCGGCGTCGGCACCCGAGATCCTCGGCCGTTCGTTCGGAGTGCACCGCACCCTGGACAACATCGGCGCCGCTGTCGGCCCGCTGCTGGCGTTCTTCATCCTGCTGCTCATCCCCGACGGCTTCCAGACGGTTTTCGTCACCTCGCTGGCGTTCGCGGTGATCGGCGTGGTGGTGCTCGGCGTGCTGGTTCCGAACCTTCGCACCCGGAGGCCGGCGGTCGCCGACGGCCCGGGTGCGCCACCCCGGGCGGTTCCGAAGCGGCGCTTCGACTGGGCCGCCGTGACGACGGGCCCGATGCGGCGCGTCCTCGCCGCCGCGGGGATCCTGGGACTTCTCACGATCGGCGACGGGTTCGTCTACCTCGTGCTCCAGGCCCGCAGCGATCTCGCGGCGCAGTGGTTCCCCCTCATGTACGTCGGCACGAACGTGGCGTTCCTGGCGCTCGCGATCCCCCTCGGGCGCCTGTCGGACCGCGTCGGCCGCGCACGCGTCTTCGTGTTCGGCCACGTCTCCTTGCTCGCGGCCTACCTCGTCGCCGCCCTGCCCATCGCCGACATCGCGGCTACCGTGCTGTGCCTGGTGCTGCTGGGCGGCTTCTACGCGTCGACGGACGGGGTGCTCGCGGCCCTCGCGAGCCAGCTCACGACCCCCGACACCCGGGGCACCGGCATCGCCGCCGCCCAGACGGTCGTCGCTCTCACGCGCTTCGCCTCGGCGGCGGGCTTCGGTCTGCTCTGGTACGCCGTCGGACCCGAGACGTCGATGTACATCGTCGCCGCGCTCCTTCTCGTGGCCATCCCGCTCGTGGTCGTGATCGTGCGTCCCTACCTGTCGGTCACCCGGCCGCTGGCCGCGGACCGGGACGACACCGAGGAGGGAGGGGATTCGTGAGCGAGCGGCTCAAGTGGGTCCTCGTCCTGGGCGTGTCGATCATCGCGCTCGCGGCGGCCGCGACCGTCGGCGTCGCCGCGTGGCAGCAGTATCGTGCACGGCTCGACACCGCGAGCGCCGCAGCGGTCACGTCATCCGACGACTGGGCGGCAGGACCTCGGGTGGTCTTCCGCAACACGGCCGCGGGTGAGGGATACGGCCGCGTGGCGAGCGTCGGTCTCGACGATCCATCGGGCGCGCGGGCGGTGACGGATGCCGCGTGCGACCGTGTCGACGCCGCCGCCGACGAGTTCTCGTGTCTGCGCATCGAGCGCACCATCGTCCCCACGTACAGCGCCACGCTGTATGCGAACGACGGCGAGGCGCTCCAGACATGGCCGCTCCCCGGCATCCCGAGCAGGACCCGTATCTCTGATGACGGGACGCGCATCGCCACGACCTCGTTCGTGACGGGTCATTCCTACGCGACGATCGGCTTCTCCACCGAGACGGTGGTCCACGGCGACGACGGTGCGAGCTTCGGTAACCTCGAGAGCTGGACCTTCGTCGTCGACGGCGAGAAGACCGCTCCCGCCGACCGCAACTTCTGGGGCGTGACCTTCATCGACGACGGATCGTTCTACGCGACGGCCGGACTCACCACGGCCGACGAGACCTATCTGATCAGAGGAGACATCGCGTCCCGCACCCTGTCCACCGTCGCCGCGGACGTGGAATGCCCCTCGCTCTCGCCCGACGGAACCCGGGTCGCCTTCAAATCGAAGACGCGTGGCTCGGGGCCGACCGCCGCCTGGGCACCGGCCGTCATGGATCTGGCCACGGGTGAGATCACGCTCCTGCCCGAGTCGCGCACGGTCGACGATCAGATCGAGTGGCTCGACGACGACACGATCCTGTACGGGATGCCGCGGGACGGGGCGGCGGGCGACTACGACGTCTGGGCGCTCTCAGCCGACGGCAGGGGCACCCCCGAGATCTTCATCGAGCACGCGTGGTCCCCGTCGGTGGTGCGTCCGTAGGCCCGGCTTCGTCCGACGCGGCACGCTCGCGCCGAAGCACGAGGAGCCACGCGATGCCGGCGCCGAGCGCGGCTCCTGCCGCGTTCGCGAGGATGTCACGGATCGTGGGCTGGCGGGACGGAATCGCGATCTGCGCGACCTCCGCGGCTGCGGACAGCGCGAGAGCGAGTGCCACTCCGACCCAGGGTCGACGGAACAGCAGCGTGAGAAGGAATCCGAGGGGGACGAACATGAGAATGTTCGCACCGAACTCGATCCAGCCCGAGCCGAACCAGCCGATTCCGAGGTCGTATCGCAACCAGTCGCCCATGGCGTTGACGATGCCGGAGTACGACACTGGGAGGAGGAGCACCGCGGCGACCGCCACGGAATACAGCGCCAGACCGCCGATCGCCCATCGTCGGCGCGACGCCACCGGATCGGTCATCATCTGCTCCCACCTGCGGGAGGCGCCCTGCCCCACGGTCGTGACATGAACAATGCGAGCGGCTGGAGTGTACATGAGTCTTCTCTCATCGGAAGGGCGACCGGCGGCGCGTGGGCGATACTTCCAGTACCCCGGCCCCGTCTCTCCCCCGTCTGACAGGGTCACGTTCTCCCCCATCGGAATCTTCATGTCACGCAAAGCACTTCGCGCCCGCCTGCGCCTGCGCAGCCGCATCCGCAGGGCCAATCTCGTCCTCCTCGCCGGCATCGCCGCCGTCCTCACCGTCGCGGGTCTCGCCGTGGCACCGGCGATCGCGGTCCCCGACACGGTCGGCATCTTCGCCGACGATCTGCAGCCCGGCGTCGCCGCGGACCCCGACCGCGCCGCCGTGGAACTGGGGATCCGTTTCCGCCCCCAGCAGTCGGGTCAGGTGACCGCGCTGCAGTACTACCAGGGCTCGGGCGCCGCCGGGGTCACGCAGGCCACACTCTGGACGGCGTCGGGAGAGGTCCTCGCGAACGTCTCATTCGCGCCGTCGCGCTCCGTGGGATGGCGCACCATCCCCCTGGAGTCCCCCGTCTCGCTGACGGCCGGCGCCGCTTACGTCGCCTCCTACCACGCTCCGCGGGGCGGCTACCCCGTGACCGAAGGCGATCTGACGCAGAGCCGCACCCAGAACGGGTTCAGCCTCCGCGCCGGTGCCGGCGTCTACCGCTACGGCCCGACCGGCGAGGTGCCCTCGTCGACCTATCAGGGGTCGAACTATCTGGTCGACGTCGTCTACAAGCCGTCCGACGCCCCTGTGACCAGCCCCGAGCCGACCGGAACGCCGAGCCCCGCCCCGAGCGAGACGTCCACCCCCGCCCCGGCGCCGACCACGACTCCGACGCCGACGCCGACCCCGACCCCGACGCCGACATCGAGCCCGACGCCGACGCCGACGCCGACCGCCACACCCGCACCCACCACCCCCACGCCGCCGGCGTCGGGATCGGGCGGGTTCGTCGCCAACGGTCGCACGTTCCCGAACTCCGACACCACCGGCGTCCCCGCCGGCACGACGCTGACCCCGTACACCGGCCCGTGCACGATCCAGACGCCCGGCTACGTCATCGATGCGAAGCGCGTCGACTGCGCTCTCCGGATCCTCGCGAAGGACGTCGTGATCAAGAACTCCTTCATCGAGGGCAACGTCTACGCCGACTACACCGAAAGGGTCGGCTCGTTCACGATCACCGACAGCGAGATCCACACGCCTGACGGGCCGTGGACCGGGATCGGCGACGCGTGGTTCACCGCGACCCGCGTGGAGGTCACCGGAGGCGCGCGGTCCATCAACTGCTATGCGTACTGCACGGTGCAGGACTCGTACGTCCACGGTCAGTTCACCGACTACACCGGCAAGAACCACGAGTCCGGCATCCGCGTCAACACCAGCAGCACGCTCATCGGCAACACGATCGCGTGCGACGCACCCGACATCGCACCCGATGCGGGATGCTCCGCGGCCATCACCGGCTACGGCGACTTCGACATCGTCGAGAACGTGACCGTCGACGGGAACCTCATCATCGCTGGTTCCGGCGGCTACTGCTCCTACGGCGGCTCGACGCCGAACAAGCCCTACTCGGTGGGCACGAACAACATCAAGTTCACCGACAACGTCTATCAGAAGGGTCAGTCGGGCCGATGCGGCTTCTGGGGCGCGATCACGTCGTTCGACTCCCGCGCACCCGGCAACGTCTGGAGCAACAACCTGTACGACGACGGCACCCCGGTGCCGCCCGCGAACTGAGCGCCTGAACCAGCACTGCTCGAGCGGCGGGGTCCGATCCGGACCTCACCACTCGAGCAGTGCCAGTTCGCTGTAGAGGTAATCGATCCCGGCGTCGGGGAGCCGGTCGCCGCGCACCATGCGCGGACGCGGACTGTTCAGCGTCTTACCGGGTCCGGGCGGCACGAATCCCAGGATTCGCGGCTCCGCGAGGGTGGCGAGGAATCCACGGCGCAGCAGCGCGGCTGCTACGGCGGGCCACGCCTCCTGGAGCAGTTCGGCCGACCCGCCCCGGTAGAGCGGGGTGGCGAAGAGGGGGAGGCGTTTGCGCCGGTCCCGCCGGTACACCAGATACGCGTAGTCGGCGCCCTTCCGCACCAGCAGGTGACGCGCCGCGGCCGCCCCGGCGTGGTCGGCGTACACCGCGCGATCCGTTCCCCGGAGCGCCCGGTCGAGCTGGGCGGGGTCGTCGGTGACGTCATCCGGTCGCCCCGTCGCCACGGGCAGATGCAGCGACAGCCGGGTGGCGCCCGCCATCCGGCGGAAGCCCAGACGCTCGTTCATGGGGACGACGTTGCCGCTGGGGGACAGATCGGTGAAGTCGTAGTCCTTCTGCGCCAGGAGTGCCCGGACCATCCTGAGTCCGTGGGCCCGGAACCCCTCGTCGACACAGAATGCGGCGAGGTTGCACACCGGGACCGTCACGCCCTCGACCGACCGCTCGGAGTAGACGGCCACATAGACCCCGACGATCTGCGCGTCGTGCCGCAGCTGGAAGCCGCTGTTGGGTCCGAGCCGGCCCCACGGCGGCGCGAGGAGGCGTGCCCAGGCTTCTGCCGGGACGCGCCTGTTGAGCGTGCGATGCAGGTAGGCCGACACCGCGGCGGTGTCTTCGGCCGAGATCGGTGCGAGCACGGGACGGGGGTTCGGCGCGCCCTCCGAGCCGGGCGCCGGTGCGCCGGTGCGACGTTCAGACGGCATCGCGGCGGACGAGGATCGGCGACGCGAACGCCCGTCTGCGCGCGCGGTACTCGAGCAGGACGATCGCGGCGAGAGTGCAGCTCACGCCGATCGCCGCCGACATGCCGAGCACGCGCGGCCGGCTTCCGCCGACGTGGTAGACCAGGGTCGTCTGCGGCGCCGGTCGCACCGTGATGTCGTTCACCGGTTCCACCCCGAACTCCCGCTGCATGGCGTCCAGCTCCTCGGCGGCTCGGCGGATCAGCGTCGCCTGCTGCTCCTCGACGGTGGCGCGATCCGGCCCGACGATCTCGAGGAAGAGCACCTGCTCACCGAAGTTGGACGCCCACTGCCCGCCGGTGTCGGGCAATCGCACCGACCACCCGTCCTCCACCCCCTCTCCGACCAGCGTCACGTCCGGGGATGCGTACTTCGCCGGCTCACCGGGCCCCATCATGCGCCGGGCGAGGAGCCCCGCGGTGACCACGAGGCTTCCGGACTTCGTCTTGAGGGTGTTGGGATAGTCGGTGCTCGACGGCGCGAGCAGCACCAGCTCCGTGCGCGTGTAGTAGACGCCGTCGTCGGTGACGGCCGCGAATGCCACAAGGGCGGTGAGGACCGCCCCCGCGAGGAGGATCGGCCAGCGCCGCACCGTGGCAGTGATCAGATCCCACAGAGTCATCTCTCCACCATGGGTAGAATACCGCCCGCTGTGCTCGTATGATGCCCTCACTGGGGGAGGTAGCTCGTGCTACTCGACGTGATTCGCGCACTCGGACGCCGGTGGTATGTCCTGGTCGCCGGCCTGCTGGCCACGGCCGCGCTCGCGTTCGGCGCCTATCAGCTGACTCCCCCGGTGTACTCCGCGCGCGGGCTGGTGCTGCTCCTTCCCCCGCAGAGCTCCGTGCCCGCCGGCGGCAACCCCTTCCTGGTGCTGTCGGACCTGGATCTGCCGGCGCGACTGATCGTGGCCTACTTCCAGAGCGCCCCCGCGCAGACCGCCGTGGAGGACCGCTCCCCCGAAGCCGAGTACACGGTGTCGATCGAGGAATCCACGCGCGGGCCCGTCATCGCCGTCGACGTGACCGACGCGTCGCCCGCGAGCACGCTCGCGACGCTGCAGTACCTCATGGACGACATCCCGGTGCAGCTGGCGCGCATGCAGGGCGACGTCGCGGTGCCGGCCGAAGCGACCGTGGGCTCCACCCCGTTCACCCTCGACACCGAGGCCGAGCCGGATTACAGCTCCACCATCCGCATCGTGCTGGCCGCCGCCGCGGTCGGGGTGGTGGCGACGGGCGTCCTGGCGTTCACCCTGGACGGGCTCATCCTCCGGCGGCGCGTGCGCAGCCGATCGCTCACGGACGACCACGTCGCCAGCCTCGTGGAGGTGAGCGCTCAGACCTCCCCCCAGGGCGACCATCTCACCCCCGTGCCCGCGCGCGTGCGCCGAGTGCGGTGACCGCCGGGACGGCGGTGCCGCGGAGGGTCATCGGCCCTCCCATCACAGATGCCGTCGCCTGGCTCACGGTCTACGTCGCCCTCCTCCTCTTCATTCCCTCCCGGCTGGTCGTCGCCCCGCTGGCCAGCGCCGGTGCGCCGTCGATGCTCTTCGGACTCGGAAGCCTGGTGCTGTGGATCCTCTTCCGCGTGGGTGCGGCGCGTGCGCCGCGCATGGATCTCCAGCCGATCCGCATCGCCCTGGGTGCCTTCGTCCTCGCGGTCGGGATCAGCTACCTGTCGGCGATGTCGCGCCCGATGAGCCCGGACGAGCTGAGCCCGGGCGACGTCGCGCTTCTCGCGATCGGATCGTGGTCGGGCACGCTGCTGCTGGCCCATGACACCATCTTCGACCGACGGCGCCTCGACGAGCTCGTCTGGCGGCTGACCCTGTGCGGCGGCATCATCGGCGTGCTGGGGATCTTCCAGGTGCTGACGCGGCGACTGTGGGTCGATCTCATCGCCATTCCGGGCCTCACCGAGTCGCGCGAGACGAACTCGTTCGCGCGGGACGCGTTCCTGCGGCCGGCGGGGACCGCCACGCACCCGATCGAGTACGGGGTCGTGATCACGATGCTGCTGCCGCTGGCGCTGCACGTCGGCTTCTGCCACACCCATCGCGGCGCGATCGTGCGCTGGTTCCCGGCGATCGCCCTGGCCGCCGTCATTCCTCTCACCTCCTCCCGGTCTGCGTATCTGGGCGCGGCGATCGCCCTGGCGATATGCCTGGTGGGCTGGAACCGGGAGCGGCGACTGCGGATCATCGCACTGGGGCTCGCGGGCCTCGCGGCGATGACCGTGCTGACTCCCAGCCTGCTGCGGTCGATCCTCGGGCTGTTCACCGGGCTCTCGAACGACCCCAGCATCACCTCTCGCACCGACAGCTTCGATCTGGCCTTCGAGTTCGTCGCGAAGCATCCGCTCTTCGGCCGAGGACTGGGCACTTTCCTGCCGAAGTACCGGATCTTCGACAACCAGTACCTTCTGCTGCTGGTGACCATCGGGCTCGTCGGGACGGCCGCCTTCCTCTGCCTGGGTCTGGTCGCGGCGGGCGCCCTGCTGCGCCTGCGGTACACGCTGCACGACGACGCCAGCCGCGACCTCGCGCTGGCGATGGTCGCGGCGATCGTGACCGGCTTCTCGTGCCTGGTGATGTTCGATGCGTTCAACTTCCCGATGACGATGGGCACGCTCTTCCTGCTGCTCGGGCTCGCCGGGGCCCTGCGACGGATCGAGATCCAGAAGGCCGGATGGGAGGCGCTCCTGCGATGAATCCGGAACGAGTGGATGTCGCCGCCGTCGTGGTCACCTACAACAGCGAGGATCACATCCTCGATCTGCTGCGCAGCATCCCTGCCGCGATGGGGACCGTCCCCCATTCGGTGGTCGTCGTCGACAACGCTTCGGAGGACGGGACGGTGGCCCTGCTGAGCGGACGCGACGACTGCGTGCTCGTCCGCTCCCGCAACGACGGCTATGCGGCCGGAATCAACCGCGCGGTCGCCGCCTCACCGCCGTCGCGGGCGATCCTCATCCTCAATCCCGACGCGACGCTCGATCCCGACAGCGTCCCCCGGATGATGTCGGCCCTCGCCGCGCCCGGCGTCGGGATCATCGCGCCCCGCGTCCGCGAGGAGGACGGCTCCCTCTCGCCCACCCTTCGCCGGCGTCCGACCCTCGCGCGGGTCGGCGGCCTGAGCTTCACCCGGCTTCCCGTGTTCGCCGAGCGCATCGAGGATCCCGCGGAGTACGAGCACGAGCACGAGGTGGACTGGGCGGTCGGCGCCATCCTGCTCGTCGACGCCGACTGCTTCGCGGCGCTGAAGGGCATGGACGAGAGCTACTTCCTCTATTCGGAGGAGACCGACTTCAGCCTGCGCGCCAAGGATGCCGGCTGGGCGACGGTGTACTCGCCGGCGGCGGGGGCGATGCACGTGGGAGGCGGTTCCGGTGAGAGCCCGACGACGCACACGATGAAGATGGTGAACCGCGTGCGTCTCTACCGCCGGCGGGCCGGGACGGCGCGGGCGTGGATCTACTTCGGCATGATGGTGCTGATCGAGCTGCGTCGCGCCGTGTTCGGCCGCCCCGAGGCGCGGACCTCGATGCGGGCGCTGCTGCATCCGGCCGAGCGGCCCCCGATGCTCGGCGCCGGCGACTCGCTGCTGCCGCGCTGAGCCGATCACGGCGACGGTGCCGACGCCACGATCACGTTGGTGAGGAATGCCACCGAACTCGGTCTCGGGTCCACCCGCCCGGCGACCACCGCCTCGATCCACGCCGGGCGGACGAAACGGGCCTGCGACGCGCGTTCCAGCAGCTCCGGGTGCGACCGCCAATGTTCGACGACCCGGTCGCTCAGGATTCCCCCTCCTGCCGGAGCGCGGTTCGCGCGACGCAGCCGCTGCACGGCTTTGCGGGCGAACTTGCGCCCCGTGAGCGCGGCCTTCGCGGCGGCCTGCCTGCGTTTCGGGCGCGCGTACGCGACGGGCGGGAGTCGCCCCTCCAGCGGGATCTCGCCCAGTTCGGGATCGAGTCGCACCTGCAGGGACGCGAGGAACCGGGAGTTCGCCTTGTCGCGGGGGTCGAGCCGCTGCGCCAAGCCGATGAAGTCGTGGTCGAGCATCGGGTTGACGACGATCCGGCGGTAGGCGACGGCCGTGTCGGTGGCTCCGGCCCACCGCTGCATGCGCTGGCGCAGATAGAGCGAGTCCGTCGCCCGGAACCAGTCCTCCCCCCGGAGCGCGGCCACGACCTCCGAGATCGCGGTGTCGCGAGCCCACGCGGCGAACTCCTCGTCCAGAAGGCCCTCCTCGACCGACTCGTTGGCGAACATCCGCCACGCCGCGAGCTGCGCGGCCTGTCGCTCCGTCACGGGGCGCGCGTCGACGCGCCCCACATAGTAGAAGCCCCGCGCGACCTCGCCGCCGAGGCCCGAGATGCGCACCCCCTGTTCGAAGCTGCGCTCGCCGAACCCCAGTGCAGCGAGAGCCACGGGGTCCGACATCCCGTCCAGCTGCACCGCGGCGGCCCGGCAGGCCTCCCACGCCTGGTCGGGCGTGACGGCGTCGAGGTCTGCGAGACCGTGCACCTCGTGCCGCAGCCCGTACCGCTGCGCGAGACGGACGGCGATGTCGACGTCGCCGTTGCCGGGCAGGCCCAGCGTCATGGCGCGCAGGCCGCGGCGGCGCGAAGGGGGAATGGCGCTCAGCAGAACGCGTGAGTCCATTCCGCCGGTGAGCTGGAGCACGGCGTCAGGGTGCTCGTCGAGGAGCGCGCTCAGCGAGGTGCGCAGCAGTGCGGCGGCCCTGTCCACCGCCTCGCCGAGGGACACCGGTGTCTCGTCCTCGGGGACGGCGGCGGCGATCTCGACGCCGGCGTCCAGGCGGGCGGCAGCCCCGGGAGCCAGCTTGGCGATGCCGTCGAAGAGGGTGCGCTGGCCGAGCTGCCATCCCAGCAGGGACTGCACCGCCCACGCGGTCTCGTCGAGTCGCATGCCGCGGACCCGTGCCGCCAGCAGTGCGGAGGTGGAGAGCACGGGAGGCCCCGAGGCTGCCGGATCGGAGTGGAAGAGCTGCCGGAACCCCATCGAGTCAGCGACCATCGTGGCGCCGTGCGCGTCGGCCGTCACCGCGGCGAACGGCGGGAGCAGCACCGCGAGTGCGCGAGGGTCGGCGTGCATCGACTGCGCGACGCGGCGATCGCCGACCCTGCCGCTCGAGCATCGCACCACCCGCGAGAGCACGAAGGTGCCCTCAGCGCCCGCCGCGGGTTCCAGGCCCCACGTCGCCAGCGCGGCGGGGCCGCAGACCGTCGGCTCGACGCGGTGGAGCGCTGCGGACGCCGCGTCGAGCGCGGCGGGATCCGCGGCGAGGAAGCCCGGCAGGGCCGCGGGGTCGTACATCGGTCAGGCTGAGAGCTTGGCGTCGACGAAGTCGGTGAGGGATCCCACCGTCTCGAAGAGGTCCGCGCCGAACTCGTCGTCGTCGATGGTGATCTGGAACCGTTCCTCCAGCGCGGTGACGAGCGCCACCACGCCGAACGAATCGAGCTCGGGCACGGCACCGAACAGCGGCGTCTGCGCGGTGAGCTCCTCAGCGGGATGCTGCAGCTCCAGGGCCTCGACGAGGGTACGGCGGACGGCGTCGATCGTGGCGGTCATGGGGTGCTCCTTTGCTTCGGACGAGGACATCAGACGAGGACTTCCGCCGGTGCGGGATGCCCGAGGAAGGCGGTGGGACTGGCGGTGAGGCCGTAGGCGCCGGCCTGGAAGATGACGATGAGGTCGCCGATCTCGGCGGACGGCAGGGCGACGTCGTCGCCGAGGAGGTCGAGCGGCGTGCAGAGGCATCCGACGACGTTCACGCCTTCGCGGGGTGTCTCGTGCGCGCGGTTGCCGACCGCCAGCGGGTAGTTGCGCCGGATCGCCTGCCCGAAGTTGCCCGACGCTGCCAGCTGGTGGTGCATGCCGCCGTCCACGACGAGGAAGGTGCGCCCGCGGCTGACCTTGCGGTCGACGACGCGCGTCACGTAGACGCCCGCCTCTCCGACGAGGTACCGGCCGAGCTCGATCACCGGGACCGCCTGCGGGAACCGCTCGGCGATGGGGCCGTCCACGAGCTCGTGGAGGTGCGCGGCCACCGTCGCGAGGTCGAGCGGCCGGTCGCGCTCGGTGTACGGGATGCCGAATCCGCCGCCGAGGTTGAGGTAGCGGAGGGGCTGCGGCAGTCCGCCGGCCAGCTCCGTCACGAGATCGACGGTGCGGCGCTGCGCCTCGGCGATGACCTCGGCGTTCAGGTTCTGCGAGCCGGCGAAGACATGGAACCCGAGAAGGTTCATGCCTGAAGCGGCATACTCCGCGAGCACACCCGGGATCTGCTCCGCATCGATGCCGAACTGCTGCGGGCCCCCGCCCATCCGCATGCCCGACCCCTTCACGGCGAAGTCCGGGTTCACCCGGATGGCGACGTTCGGGGTCAGCGCCAGGTCATCCGCTGCGTCGAGGACGCGGCGCAGCTCGGTCGCCGACTCGATCTCGACGATAACTCCGGCCGCCACGGCCTGTCTCACCTCTGCCGGTGTCTTCCCTGGCCCGGCGAAGCTCACGCGATCGGGGCGGATGGTGGTGTCGAGGGCGGACTGCATCTCGAGGGCTGAGGCGACGTCGATGCGATCGACGCGCAGCGACAAGTGCTGGACGACGGCCGGCATCGGGTTCGCCTTCATGGCGAAGCTCAGTTCGATCCGCTCCGGCATCAGCTCGCGGAGCCGGTCGACGCGAGCGTCCATGAGCGCGCGGTCATATGCGAAGAACGGCGTTCCGCCGACCCGCGAGGCCAGTCTGCTGAGCGGCATCCCGCCGATCACCAGCTCGCCGCCGGTCGTTCCGAAGATGCTGACGTGCTCGGCGGCGTTCACGGCGACACCTGCGCCCTGATGAGGGAGCGGTCGAACTTGCCGTTGGGTGAGCGCGGAAGGTCGCTGCGCACGTCGACGCGGGCCGGAACCATGTACCGCGGCAGCAGGGGTCGCAGCGCCGCCGTCACCGACCCTCCGTCGAGCGCCCCGTTCGCGGAGGTGACGACGAGGACGATGCGCTGGCCCAGGGCGGGATCGGCGACCCCGACCGCCACCGCGTCCCGGACGATGCCGGTGCTGTAGGCCGCCTCTTCGATCTCGGTCGGGCTGACCCGGTACCCCGAGGTCTTGATCATGTCGTCCGTGCGACCCACGAAGTACAGGAACCCGTCGGCGTCGGCGACGACGGTGTCGCCCGACCACACCGCCATCTCGGGCGCGCGCCAGGGCTCCGCCGCGCGCTCGAGAGGGCGGTACCGCTCGGCCGTGCGGACCGGGTCCCGCCAGTACCCCAGTCCCACCAGCGGACCGCGGTGCACGAGCTCGCCCTCCTCGCCCGCATCACAGGGTGTGCCGTCGGGCCGCAGCACGAGGATCTCCGCATTCGGAACGGCCTTGCCGATGGAGTCCGGCCGCCGGTCGACCTCCGCCGGCTCCAGGTAGGTCGAACGGAACGCTTCGGTGAGCCCGTACATGAGATAGGGATCGGCGTGCGAGAAGATGCCGCGCAGCCGATCGAGCGTGGGCCGCGGCATCCGTCCGCCCGTATTGGCGAAGTAGCGGATGCGCCGGGCGGCCTCCGCCGGCCAGGGCACGTCGGCGAGCTGCAGCCAGAGCGGCGGCACGCAGGTGAGCCCCGTGACGCCGTGATCGGCGCACAGCTTCGGCACGTCGCGCGGCAGCAGGTAGTTCGTCAGCACGCAGTGCGCGCCGACGGCGAACGCCGTCGTCACCTGGCTGAGGCCGGCGTCGAAGCTCAGCGGGAGCACGCTCAGGATGACGTCGTCGGCAGTGTTGCCGAGATACGAGCTCACGCTCTCGGCGCCGGCGATGAGGTTGCGGTGGCTGAGCACCACCCCCTTGGGCGGGCCCGTGCTTCCCGAGGTGTAGAGGATCGCGGCCGGGTCGGCATCGACCGCGGCGCGCGCGGGACCGGCGGGCGCAGCATCCACCACCTCCGGCCAGGTGTGCAGTGCGACGCCGTCGACCGGCGCGGGATCCGGCCCGACGACGATGACGTGCTCGAGGGCGGTCCCGCGCAGGGCGCCGGCGAGCGGGCCGAGCCTCTCGGCGGAGGTGATGAGGCAGCGGGCACCGCTGTCGATGAGGATGTGCCCCACCTGAGGCGGCTTGAGCACGGGATTGACGGGCACGAAGATGCCGCCGGCGGCCGAGGCGCCGAAGAGGGCCAGCACCGTCTCGAACCGCTTCTCGAGGTAGATCGCCACCCGATCGCCGCGTTCCAGACCGAGCGAGAGCAGCCGCTCCGCGACGACCCGCGCGGCGTTCCAGGCCGCGGCGTAGTCGATCATCTCGCCGCGATAGGTCAGAGCGGGCGCGGCGGGGGAGGCCGCTGCCGCGCCGGCGAGGAGGTCGTGGAAGCCGGTCCTGATCACGGAGCCCTCCTCTCGGTGAGGTACCGGTCGAACTCGGCGGGGTCATCGAGGTCGACATAGCGACGCCCGCGCGGGTCGGTGCCGTTGACGCCCACCGGCGGAGGGACCGCCGGACCCGGCTGCGAGAAGCCGGACACCTGGTCGAAGACCCCGACGTACGCCTCGGCCTGCGGGCGCCAGTCGAGCTCCCGCGCGACGCGCTCGCGCGCCTTGCGGCCGAGCCGGGCGCGCAGCGCCGGGTCGTCGATGAGTCGCTCGACGGCGTCGGCGAACGCCATGATGTCGCCGGACGGCACGTAGAGGACGGTGTCGGCGCCCGAGACACGGGTCTCGATCAGATCGAACGCGACGGCGGGGAGCGCGTACGACATGTACTCCATCGTCTTGTTCATGGTCGAGAGGTCGTTGAGCGGGGTCTTGAGGTCGGGGCACAGGCCGATGTCGGCGCGGCTCAGGAACTCCGCGATCGCATCGCGGTCCACCCGGCCGGTGAACGTCACGGTGCCCTCGAGGCCGAGTCGGGCCGACTGGCGCTTGAGATCTTCGAGGCAGTCGCCGAAACCCAGAAGCGTCGCCGTGACATTCGTGCGGCCGCGGTGGTGGACGAGTTCGTCCACCACCAGGAGCACCTGGTCGACGCCGTCCTGCGGCCCCATGATCCCGAGGTACACCAGCTCGACGGTGTCGGTCCCGTGCGGCTCGGCCGGATAGATCGGGCGCATCATCTGGGTGTCGGGACCGCTGCGCACGACGGTGATGTGGCCGGGCCGCCGGCCGCCCCTGCGGACCGCGACCGACTTGTACGACTCGTTGGTCGAGATGATCCGGTCGGCGCTGCGGAAGGTACGACGCTCGAGCCACCGGAGCCCGCGGTACTCCAGTCGCTTGAGCACGCCGACCGGGCGCCCGAAGCGCGAGATGAACAGCTCGGGGTCGAGGTCGTGGTGGTCGAACACGAACTTCACGCCGCGGATGCGCCACAGGCGCGCGAGGAGCCAGTAGGTGTCCGGCGGGTTGCACGTCTGGATGATGTCGAAGCGGCTGTGACCCCAGACCACGAGCGAGAGCATCGCCGTCCGCACCCAGCTGTAGGCGAACTCCCACGCGAAGCCGAGCAGGCCCTTCGCCTCCGGTGCCGGCGCGTACTTGTAGATGTCGATGCCGTCGATCCGCTGACGGGACGGATCGCCCGGACCCTTCGGACAGATCACGCTCACCCGGTAGCCCCGCGCGACCAGCGCCTGGCACTCCAGCCAGACCCGTCGGTCCAGCGGGACGGGGAGATTCTCGACGATGATCAGGACGTGCGGTGACATCATGTGCCATCCACCTCTTCCTCGGTGATGCCGGCGACCTCGTCGTCGCGCAGGCTATTGCGGGTCATCGCGCGTCCTCCCTCTCCGCACCGTCGACGCTGCCGCGACGCCGGAGCCTCGACAGGTACCCGGCCAGGTCGCCGAAGACGGGCCGGACGAGCAGCCATGCGACCACGCCGTGCGCGACGAGCACGGCGACGCCCGCTAGTGCGATGCGCAGGATGCCGGGCAGCGGGGCCGTCGCAGACACCACGGCCAGGCCGGCGGCGCCGCTGGCGAGCACCGTCGTGGCGAGGAAGCAGAACGGGCGGACCAGGGGACGCACGGACGTGCCCAGCCCGCGCGCGACGAGGAACCAGCGGCCCACGGTGGCCACGACGGCGACGACGAGGAAGCCGACGGCGACGGCGACGAGGCCCGCATGCACGGCGACCGCGGTCACCGCGACGGTGAGCACGTCGACGACGACGGCGTAGAAGAACCAGCGCCCGGGCATCCCCAGCCCGTAGAACAGCCCGTGGTCGAGCGTCGCCCCGACCACGACGGTGCCGGCGAGGGCGAGGAACTGCGCGACGCGGAAGCTGTCGTCCCATCCGGGCCCGAAGACGATGGGGATGATGAGCGGGGCCGCGACGGCGAGCAGCACCAGCGGCGGTGCCATGAGTGCGTAGATCATCCGGAGCGCGCGGAGGTAGGCGGCGGTGAGGCGCTCGGCCGACTCCCGCAGCTTGGCGAACGCGACGGTCGTCACCGGCAGCACGGCCGCCCCGGTGAGATCCTGCACGATCTGCACGAGCCGCTGTGCGATGGCGAGGTATCCGTACGCGGTCAGTCCCAGCACGGACGAGATGATGGCCGCCTCGACAGCCGCCCGGGTCATGGCGACCAGCTCGACGCCGAGCACCTTCGTGCCGAACGAGGCCATCGTGCGGAACTGCGCCCACGCGAACCGCCAGGAGGGCAGCCAGCGCGCGGCGACGGCGGCGAGCACCGTCGTCACGACCTGGGCCGCGAGGGTCTGGCCCACGAGGGCCCAGACGCCGAGGCCCGTGATCGCCATCGCGACCGCCACCGCCTGCCCGACGAGCGAGGCGAACAGGCCCTGCCCGGCGAGGGCGCGGAACTGCATCCTCCGGCGCAGCAGCGCCGTGGGGACCGAGGCGACGCCGGTGAGGATCACCGCGATCGACAGCGCCTGCATGACGGGGACGACGTCGGGCGACCCGAAGACGACCCCGAACAGCGGAGCGCCGGCGACGAGGGCCGCCGCCAGCACCACGCCCGCGCCGGTGGAGAACCAGAAGCCGGTGCTGAGGGTGCGCTGATCGGGATCGGCGGCCTGGACGATGTACGTCGCGAAGCCCAGGTCGCTCAGCAGGTAGAAGAACGGCAGCACGGTCAGCGCGGCCGCCACGACCCCGAAGTCCGCCGGGGTGAGCAGCCGCGTCAGGATCGCGATCGTCGCGAGCCCGGCCAGCCTGACGACCCACTTCTGCGCGGTCAACCACGCCACGCCCGCTGCGGCACGGTGACCGATGTCGGCGTCCACCGATGCCGACGGTGCGTCGTCGACCATCGCGCGCCTCACTCCGTCACCGTTCCGCCGCCGGCCGTACCGAACACCTCGTCCTCGACGATGCGCACGACGTCGGCCTGGGACGCGACCCATCCGCGCTCCGTCACGGACGCCGCGACGAGTCGGGCGCGCGCGGCGATCCGCTCGGCCGTGACGACGCGGCTGAGCGCTGCGGCCAGCGCGTCCGGTGACGGCGCGGCCCACTGCACGTGCTCGCTGCGCAGCACAGCCCGCGAGTACGGGTCGTCGTTGGCCACCGGCACCACCCCGGCGGCGAGCATCTCCTCCGGCACCAGCGAGACGTTGGTGAACGACAGGCAGAGCCCGGCGACCACGCCGTTGTAGAGCTCGTTCAGCTCGGTCGGGGCGAGCCGGCCGTGCTGGACGGCCGGAAAGCCCAGGTCGTGCACCACCGCGCCGTAGACGTGGACGTCGATGTCGGGATGCCGCTCGTGGAACCGCTGCAGTGCGACGCGCCCCAGCCAGTACCCGCGGCGGGCGTAGTCCGGCCGCGCGAAGAACACCACGCCGGAACGCGGGCGCTCGGGCAGCAGCCGGTACACAGTGGTGTCGCAGCCGAACTCGGCCACGTCGGGTGCGACTCCCACCTCGTCGCGCAGCAGCCCCGCCACCATCTCGCCGAGGGCGATGCAGCGGTAGCCGAAGCGATAGCTGTCTTCGGCGAGCGCGTAGCGCGGTCCGCGCGGGTAGAAGTAGGGCTCGTAGTCCTGGACGAAGTAGAGCCGGCGCATCGGCCCCCGGCCCCGCGTCGCCATCACGTGCGCGGACTCCCACCCGGAGGCGACGCACGCGTCGAGGCCGGCGACGCCCGTCCGCGCGTCACGGACGTCGGCCCGCACCGCGGGCCACCAGCGGCGGATCAGGGCCGCCTGGTCGCCGAGGTCTCCGCCGTACCGGTCGTAGAGCAGGACGACGCACTCGTGCCCGGCCGCCTCCAGCGCCTCGATCATGCGGAACAGCGTGGTGTGACCTCCCGAGCCGCCGCTCGGGGGCACCATCACCCAGCCGATGCGCAGGCGGGATCCGCGCGTCGGGCGGACCGACGGGAGCGGCAGATCGAGGGTGGTGGAATCGGCGATGTCGTCGTCGAGCAGCGGCTCGGACACCCCCGCGGCGCCCAGCCGGTCGTAGACCAGCCGTGCGGCGCGCTGCGCGAGGGCGCGCGCGCCGTCGTCGCGGGCGATGCGGGTCGCCCTGACCAGTCCGCTGCGCAGCCCGCTGCTCATATCCCGTACCTCCGCCAGCGACGCCACTCCAGATGCGTCAGGGCACGCCGCGGGAACGCGCCGATGCTGCTCTCGACGATGCGATCGGCGGTCGATTGCCACGTGCGGGGAATGGATGCTGCGAACCGGGCGGCCGTCTCGTCGGCGAACGCGTCGAACGCCGCGGCGTCAGCCGCGGCGCCGCGGCGCCGTTCGGCGAGTGC
>DATEOM010000092.1:0-10839 GCA_035274105.1 Microbacterium sp. | reverse complement strand
GGGCGGCGCCGGCGGCTTCGAAGACGTCTTCTCGATGTTCAACCAGGGTCGCGGCGCCCGCTACCAGAGCGCCGAGGACTTCGACGACATCTTCGCGATGTTCAACCAGCAGCAGGGCGGCACGGGCTTCGGCTCCGGGCGGTTCGGGCAGCCGAGCGGCGGCTATCGCGGCTTCGGCGGCCCGACCCGCGGCGCCGACGTCACGGCGCGCACGACGATCGACTTCGTCACGGCGACCAGGGGCGAGACCATCACGCTGCAGGGGGAGGACGGCAAGCCGTTCAAGGTGAAGATCCCCGCCGGCGTCGCGGACGGACAGAAGATCCGGCTGCGCGGCCGCGGCCGGCATTCGCCCGACGGCGGTGAGAACGGCGACATCGTGGTGCAGGTCACCGTTCGTCCGCACCCCGTGTTCACGCGCGACGGGCTCAACCTGCGCGTCACCGTGCCGGTGACGTTCACCGAGGCCGCGCTGGGCGCCACGATCGAGGTGCCGACGCTCGGCGGCGATCCGGTGCGGTTGCGCGTCGCTCCGGGCACGCCGTCCGGCCGCGTGCTGCGCGTCAAGGGCCGCGGAGTCGAGACCGCGAAGGGCACCGGCGACCTCCTCGCCGAGGTGCAGGTCGCGGTGCCGTCGCATCTCGACGAGGCCGCGCGCGAAGCGCTCGAGCGCTTCCAGAGTCTCGAGTCGAAGGAGAACCCTCGCGCCGACCTGATGGCCAAGGCGCAGGGCTGACCGATGTACACGGTCGTTGAGCGAGCGAGGGACGAGCGAGTCGAAACGCGTCGGGCCGACGCGCGACGTTGGTGCGGCGCGTTTCGACTCGCGAGCTCGCTCAACGACCGAAACCTGAGGAGGTGACGAGATGACCGAGGACGACATCGACGAGGATGCCCCGATCTTCGCGATCGCCGTCGCCGCCGAGCTGTCGGGCATGCACCCGCAGACGCTCCGTCAGTACGACCGGCTCGGGCTGGTCGTGCCCGCCCGCACGCAGGGCGGGTCGCGGCGCTATTCGCTGCGGCACGTGGAGCAGCTGCGCGAGGTCGCCCGCATGTCGTCGGACGGCATCGGCCTTCCCGCGATCGTTCGCATCCTCGAGCTCGAGAACCGCGTGCAGGAACTCCACGGCCGCGTCCGCGACCTCGAGGATCGCATGCGCGCCGAGCTCGAGAAGCGCCCGGGTGCGCGCGTCTTCGCTGCCGGCTCCACCGGCTCCGTCGTGACGCTGCGCCACGGCACGCGGGTCCGTCGCGCGACCGAGGTGGTCGTGTGGCGTCCACGCGTGCCGATCGAGCCGCAGAGCGAACCGCCCGGCGAGACTCCGGCGGGCTGACTCACACGAAGAGGGAGGGGACGGATGCCGCGTCCCCTCCCTTTTCGTGTGTGCACGGGGTCGTGCGTCAGGCGCGTCGCGCCCGTCGCAGAGCGAGCAGCAGGCCGACCGCGATCAGGCCGACGGCGCCGAGCGGGACCAGGGGCGAGAGCCCGCCGCCACCCGTCGCGGGGAGTGGACGCGTGGACGCGGTGTTGGTGAGCGTGAGTTCAGCCGTCTGCGGGTCGCGTGTGACCGACATCGGCAGCAGGATGCGCCCGTTGTCTTCGTAGGTCAGCGTCTGACCGTTCGCCGCCCACGCCGGCGTTCCCCAGTCGACCCCTGGGATCGACGGAAGCTCGCCTTCGTCGACCTCGAGGATCGTGCCGATCGGGAAGTACGGGGAGTACACCGGCTGGTTCGGCACCAGCTCGACGCGTGGCTGCTGCACGCCATCCTGCCACCAGTCCAGCGGGAACGTCGTGTCGGCGGGGATCCCGGAAGCACCGTTGCCCTCGACGACCTTCGTCACCGCCCAACGGGTCAGCGCGACGACCGAGTTCGTGACTTCGACCACGGGCGTCTCACCGAGGCCGATCTCGACGAAGCTCGACGGGCTCCAGGTGGTCTCGCTCCACTCGTACCCGGGTGGGAGCGCGGCGGCGTCGGGCTCCTCCTCGAGGAGGTTGACGATCGTGCCGATGGGGAACGAGATGGGCTGGTTCTGGTCGTCGACCGGACCCGCCGGCGTGCCGTCGGCAGGTAGTTCGAACCGGCCGACAAGCACATCGCGGCTCGGGAGGTGCGCCACGTAGTCGATCGTGAACGAGTCGACGAGAAGATCGTCGGGGTCGATGCCGTCCAGGCTCTTCTGCACAAGGAAGGTGCCCTCGATCAGCGACGCGCTGTTGGTCAGTGTCGCGGCCACGGTGGCCTGATCGTTCTGACCGATGACGAGCTCCTCGACGTCGAACGCGGCCCGGAGCCACGAGAGGTGCCGGATCGTCGGTGCAGCCTGCTCCTCGTAGCGCACGATCGTTCCGTAGGGGAAGAGCAACGGCTGGCCGGCGGCGTCGACGGGGCCGACGCCCTGATCGCTGTTGCCGGGAACTCGCAGGACTCCGCTGCCGATGATGACTTCGTCGTCATCCGTGGGGAAGTACGCCGTCCACGCCACGGTGAATTCGAGCCCGGGCGGTACGTCGTCAGGAGAAACGCCCTCGAACTCCTTCGAGACGGTGAAGGTGCCCTCCTTGAGCGCGTTCGTCACCTCGATCTCGATGTCGACGCCGGAATCGTCGGGTAGCGGGATGTCCACGATGTCGCCGAAGTCGTCGGGCTCGTAGCGTTTGGTCTTCTCGCCGATCGTGACATCGATGACCGGCGGAACCCAGTCCACAGCCGGCGTGGGGTCGCCGTCGAATGTCGGTGGAAGCTCGGCCAGCTCCAGTGTCTGGGCGCCGGTCTCGAGGTCTTCGATCAGCTGGGGTTCACCGACCGGAAGGGGAAGATCCGCCCGCTCGGGGGAGGGGTTCGAGTTGTACGTGACCGCATAGCCGAAGCGCGGATCCGCGGCGGCACCTTCGGCGTGCTTCACGATCGTGATGGTGCGCCCGTCGTCGGTCGGCGTCACGATGTTCGTGAGTTCGACGGCGACGGTGGTGCCGGCATCCGTGATCACGAAGGTCCGGCCGGGGTTCCATCCGATGCCGCTCCAGTCGTAGCCCGGCGGCGGGGCGATCCCGTTGAGGTTCTCGCTGAGGATGATGCGCGTGCCGACCGGGAACTGCTGCCCGACGTCGACGACGGTGCCGTCCAGTGGCACGTTCAGAACGCCCGAGACCGGATCGGCGCCCGGCGCCAGCGCCGTCCATTCGACAGGCACGGTGCCTTGCAGCGCCGGCAAGTCAGCGCCGGATGCGTCGTCGATGATCTTCCTGACGCTGAAGGTGCCCGTGAGCTCGTTCGCGGTGTTCGAGACGACCACCTGGACCGTCCCGGTCCCGATGGTGACCGGGTTCTCAGGCTCGATCGAGATGGTGCCCCACTCCCAGCCGGGGACGGTCTCCGGGGCGACCTCCTCGAACGTCACCTCCGTGCCCTCCGGGAACCGCTCACCCGCGGCGACCGGCGTCCCGTCGGCGGGCACCTCGAGCGAGCCGACGCTCACGTTCCCGTCCGGGTCGACGGCGCGGTAGTTCACCGTGAACGTCGTGCCCGGCGGGAGGTCGCTCGGCTCGATGCCGCCTGCCAGCTCCTTGCGCACCGTGAACGTGCCGCTGGCTTCGCCGCACGAGATCTCACCCGAGAACAGGAACGAGTGGACCTCGCCGCCCTTGATGGTCACGTTCTGGCCGATCACCTGACCGTCCAGCGGCGCGGCCTCGACGGTGACGGAGGCGTCGGGTGCATAGATCGACCCGTCGATGCGCGTCTGCCCCGCCGACACCGTGACCTCGCCGGTGACCTGGGAGAGGTCCCACACGATGTACGGCGAGTGGACGCCCTGGGGGTCGGCCCGCGCGCCGATCACCTCGGTCGTTCCCGCGGGCACGCGGATGATGAGCGGGTTGGAGACGCCAGGTGTGGGGCCGGGGGAGAACTGGATCAGCGACGCCCCCGCGATCGCGGAGTAGTCCACGACGTTGGGCTGGTCGGGGCTCAGTTCGTCGAGCACGATGCGGTCGCCCGCATCCTCCGCGACGCCGACGGGGTAGCCGACACCCGTGGTGGGATCGGCGATGTCGTCGAAGCAGCTCGACGCCTCCTCCCACGACGCGTCACGGTTCGCCTCGACGTAGTCGGCGACCGCGGTGTCGGAGGTGTTCGCCGTGTAGATGCTGCCGTTGCCGGTCGCACCGGCCGGGGGCGCAGCATCCACCGGATACTGCTGGTGGGTCGCGTCGATCAGCGGGGTCTGGTCGACGCTGGAGGGGTTCTGGTTCAGGCGCAGCCAGTCGGCTCGCGCGAACGCCTGCCAGCCGCCGTCGCGCTGCACCATCTTGAGGTCGCCCCACAGCGCCGGGTCGGACGTGCCGGCGCTCGTGATCGCGAGGATGCCCGTGCTCTCGGTGCTGTACTCGCCGACGAGGAAGCGGGTGGGATCGCCGTCGACCGTGGGCAGGTCGTAGTCGCCGGTGCCGGCCGCCACGTGGATGACGGTGTACTGGCCGCTGCTGCCCTGCACGGTCGCGGTGCCGCCCGCGGCGATGCTGCCCTCGGTCTCCTGATTCTGCAGCAGCGCGTCTTCGCGGGCGTAGACCGTGAATCCGCCCGCGATCGCGAAGGGGTTGACGGAGTCGGGATAGGCGGCTGCCGCGGGTTGCGGATCGATCGCTCCCACGGCGACCGCCCCGGTAGCGGCGAGCATCGTCGCGGTGATCCCGGCGACGATGCGTCGCAGGCGTGGGCGGTCGAATCGTGGCATTGGCGAGACCCCTCATCCCCCGGGGCCGCGTGGGGCGCGTGCCGCTCGGTCTTCGTACCCTATCGGTCCTGATCAACCGGACAAACGCGTCGCGAACCAGAGGCTCGCCGTTCACCCGCAGTCAACCGGATAGCGCGCGCCGCTGCGCCTGCCGGTGCAGGTCCGCCCCCCGGCGCTCAGCTCGCGGCGTCGACCCCGCGGTGCGTGCGGAACAGCTTCCAGTCGGCACGCGAGAGGTCGGCGTACGCGTATGCCCACTCGAGGATCGCCTCGCCCGCGACCTTGCCGCCACCGACGTAGCCCGCCACGGCGGACGCCAGCGGCGACTGGCCGTGCGCGCGGGCCAGCGTCGCCGCGCACGCGTCGGCGTACCAGAGGAAGGCGGAGTCGTCGAGTTCGTCCATGTCGAACCCGCCCTTCTTGTCGCGGAACTGGCGGACGTAGAAGTCGCGCTGCGCGCCGTACGTGGTGCGGCGCACGTAACCGAGGAACGGGTCCGACACCGACTGCAGGATCCGCTGCATGCCGACCACGCGCCCGCCGTCGCCGTACTGGTCGATGAATCGGGTGACAACCTCCGGCTGCTCGGCCTTGCCGTACTCGATCAGCACGCTCTTGCCCGCCTCCTTGCCCTGGAGGAGCAGCACCCCGTCGTCGCCGTCCTGCATCGAGATCACGAAGCACCGCGTGCCGACGCTGCCCACGCCGACCACGCGGAGGGCGATGTCCGACATGCGGTACTTCTGCAGCAGCGCGCGGATGTCGATGTTGGCCGACTGCACGTACTGGTCGAAGACGCCGAGCACGCGCTCCTCCGACTGTGCGTCGATGTGGGTCATGGTCGGCGGCGCCTCGACGAAGACGACCCGGCCCTCGGCATCGACCTGCGTCATCTTCTTCGCCGCGCGGGCGCCGGTGCGCTTCTCGGCCTCCTTGATCGCGGAGTCGATGGCGGCGCGGGTGTCGTCGTCCACGGCGCGCTCGGCGGCCATGGCGTCGAACCGGTCGTAGTAGCGCTTGAGAGGGCTGCGCTTGGCGCCCGTGCCGATCGCACGCGCGTAGACGCGCACCGCGTCCAGCGACGCCTCGCGCACCACCGAGTCGGCGCGTCCGGTCGACTGCCCGGCGATGACGATGCTGGTGACCAGGCGCTTGACGTCCCACTCCCACGGGGCCCACGCCGACTCGTCGAAGTCGTTGAGGTCGAACACGAGGGTGCGCTGCGGCGAGGCGTACAGTCCGAAGTTCGACACGTGCGCATCGCCGCACGACCCGACGCTGACACCGCTCGACGGCGAGCGCGACAGATCGGCGGCCATCAGCGCGGCCGTGCCTCGATAGAACGCGAAGGCGCTCGCGGCCATGCGCTCGGTGCGCAGCGGCACCAGCTCGGGCACGCGGTCCGCATCCTGCGCGTCGAGGATCCCCATCGGGTCGCGGTCGTTCGTCGGGAGTTCGGCGAGCGACTCGCGCGGGTTGCGCTCGCGGGCGGCGCGGCCTTCGGCGACGTGGTCGGCGTAAGACGGCAGCGGGGCCCACGTGCGGCCGATGGGCGAGGCGTCGATCGTAGACATGGGCCCAGTGTGGCACTCAGGGTGCCGACCCGTCAGCACCGTGCGGCGCCGACCCGCGGGAACTGTGCGGCGTCGACCCGGAAGAGCGGTACCCTGACGCCGTGACCCGCGCCGCGCAGCCCGCTCCGCCCCCCGCGATCTCGCCGAGCCTGCGCGTGCTGCTGGTGCTGGCCGCGACTGTCGTGGTGCTGGCGGGCGTCTACTTCGCGCGAAGCCTGATCGGCCCGCTGGCGCTCGCCATCGTCCTCGTCGTCATCTGCGAGCCGGTCCGCCGCCCGCTGGAGCGCCGTGGTTGGCCGCGCTGGGCCGGCACGACCGCGGTCATCCTGCTGGCCTACCTCGTGCTGGCGGTCATGGGCGTTCTGCTGTGGGTCGCCGGCGTGCAGTTCGCGGGCCTCGTCTCGGATTACCTCGACCAGCTGCGCGGCAGCCTCGACGACTTCCTCGCGTGGCTCCAGTCCGTCGGTCTTGATCAGCAGGCGACGGATGCTGCGGCCTCGGTTCTCGACCCCCAGGCGCTGCTCGGGCTCGTGGGGAGCATCGGCGGCACCGTGATCGGGGTGGTGACGGCCCTCTTCTTCGTGGTCTCGTACATCATCTTCACGGCGGCCGACGCCGCCCGGTACCGCGACGCGGAGCGGGTCTTCGGCGCTGGACGCCGCCCGGTGCTCGCTCGCATCGGACGCCTCAACACGGGCGTGCGCCGGTACTACGTCGTGAACGCGTCGTTCGGCGCGATCGTCGCGATCATCGACGGACTCGCGCTCTGGGCCCTGGGCGTTCCGGCGCCGATCGTGTGGGCGGTGCTCGCCTTCGTCACCAACTTCATCCCCAACATCGGATTCGTGCTGGGCCTCATTCCGCCCGCGGTGCTCGCCTTCGTCGTCGGCGGGTGGCCGCTGTTCCTCGCGGTGATCGCGATCTACTGCGTCGTCAACGTGGTGCTGCAGGTGCTCGTGCAGCCGAAGTTCGTCAGCGACGCCGTCGACCTCAGCCTCACGCTGAGCTTCTTCTCGGTCGTGTTCTGGACGTTCGTGATCGGCCCGCTCGGCGCGATCCTCTCGATCCCGCTGACATTGTTCGTGCGGACGCTGGTGCTCGAGGGCGACCCTGGCTCACTATGGCTGCGGTGGCTTTCGGGCGACCGCACCGCCACCCCCGCGTCCGCCGCCCGCGAATCCCTCTCCGACTCCTGATCCACCCCTCGCCCGCACCACCCGAGTCCTCCCGGAGCCCCCGATGACCCAGACCTCGCTCGACCGACCCACCCCCGAGCGGCCCGCTTCGCCCCGCAGCGCCGCAGGCGTGTTCGACGCCTCGAGTGAGCGCTCGCTGGAGTCGCTGGCCCTCGGCGTCGGAGCGATCTCCTTCGTCCTCGTCGCGCTGGTGTCGCTGGTCGTGTTCCAGTTCCAGGCGGCGCCGATCTCGGGCCCGGGCTCGGTCGGCCAGTTCGCGGCGATCGCCTCGGGCGTCGTCGCCTTCCTGGCGGTGATCGCGGGCCGGGTCGTCGTGCACCGCCACGAAGGCGGCGACCGGCTGCGGGTGCTGGACTACATCGATGTCGCGGCTCTCGCCTTCGCGCACGGCGTGATCGCGTTGCTCGGCTGGACGCTCCTCGCGGTCATCCTCGAGCAGGCCTTCATCGGAGCGACGGTCTTCGCGCTGCCGGTGCTCCTCCTGGCGGGTGCCACCGCCGCGATGAGCGGCTACCTGGCGTTCTACTCGGCGACGCACATGGACCTGCAGCTGCTCGCCGTCGTGCTCGCGGTGTTCCTGGTGTTCGGAGTACTCGCGAGCATGCTCACCGCGAGCGACCCGAACTGGTGGAAGGACAATCTGAGCGCGCTCGGCATGTCGTCGAACGTCTCGGCCTTCGCGTTCAACATCACGATCATCGTCGCCGGCTTCCTCGTGACGACGCTCGCCCGCTACTCGACCCGCGGCATCCCGACGGCGAACCCCCACGGGATCGGCCGCGTGCGCGTGACCCTCATCGTGCTCGGCGTCTTCCTCGGGATGGTCGGCCTCTTTCCGGTCGACAGGTTCTTCGCGCTGCACACCGGCGTCGCCTCCGGCATGGTCGCCGCGTTCGGGGTGCTCGTCATCGCGCTCCCGAAGTGGATCACCGGCATCCCGCGGGCGTTCGTCGCGCTCGGCTGGTTGTTCCTCGCCGTCACGCTGCTGCTCGCCGTGTTCTTCTTCATCGGCTACTACACGCTGACCGCCGTGGAGCTCGTGGCCGGCATCCTCGTGTTCACCTGGATCGTGCTGTTCATCCGCAACGCGGCGGCCCTGCAGCAGGACTCGCGGCAGGCTTCAGCGGCGAGCTGACCTCTTCAGCGGGCGGACGTCGCGCGAGCCCAGGGGAGGGGCACCTCGGGGCGCTCCTTCGCGAGGTCGTCCGGCGTGATCAGCATCTCGCGTGCCTTCGTGACGATGAGCCAGGCGGGCAGCACGATGATGCACAGCATCGGCAGCACGGTGATGTCGTCCACCAGCGCGACGGCGACGAAGAGGGCGACCCAGCCGTCGCGGGCGATGGCGAGCACGACGCCGAGGATGCCGCACGCGACCGCGAGAGACATCGGCAGCGCCGGCAGCAATGCGGCGCCGAGCAGGCCCGCCGCGACCCCGAGGAACACCGCTGGGAAGATGCGTCCGCCGCGGAACCCCGCCGACGCGGCGACGACGAGCGCTGCGAGCTTCACGAGCAGGATCACCGTGAGCTGGCCGGGAGGGTAGGCGCTCGGATCGGCGAGGAGCTGCTCGCTCTGGTCGAGGCCCTTGAAGAGGGTGATCGGGCCGCCGATCGCGCCGAGCAGACCGAGCACCACGCCACCGAGGGCGGTGAACAGCAGCGGATGCCGCAGCGCATGGAATGCGCGGTGCACCAGCGGGAAGAGATAGACGCCGATGAGCGCGAACGCTGCGGCCGCGCAGGCGACGACGGCGCCGAGCAGCAGATCGAACGGCTGGGGCGCGCCGTACGGGTCGAACGGTGCCTTCGCGCCGAAGCCCCCGCCGACGAGGAAGGTCGTGACGGAGCCGGCGCCGGCGGCGACGAGCGGGAGGAACAGCTTGTCCCACAGCGACCCGCCCATCTTGAACTCGCCCACCATGCCGGTGAAGACGAGGGCGGCCGCGACCGGCGTCCCGAACAGGGCGCCGATGGTCGCCGAGATCGCCAGCGCCCCGATCAGGGCGGGTGGCACCGCCTTGGAGATCCGCGCCAGGATGGCGACCGCCAGCGACACGTTGATCGCGATGATCGGGTTCTCCGGGCCGAGGCTGACGCCGCCGGCGAGGCTCAGGATGACGACCACCGCCAGTCCTGGCAGCACCGAGAGCTTGAGCGGCGTGGCCGCGAGCTCGGTCGTGGCCGAATCGGGGCCGGCGTGGCCGGGCACGAGCCACACCACGAGACCGACCGCGATGCCGGTGAAGGTGAGGACGGCGAAGATCCACCACGGCGAATCCGGTGCGATGCCCAGCGACTTCGGCAGGTTCGTCCAGAGGCCGTCGTCGAGCTGGTCAGCGAGCAGGTCGACCGCGCGGAGCGAGAGCGCGGACAGGACGCCGATGAGGATCGCGGGGATCGACAGCAGCACCAGTCGTCGGACGGTGAGCTGTGGCCCCGGCGACGTGGCGGGCGCGGGCGAGGCGGCGGAGGGGCCGGGCATGGCCACACGATAGCGGTCGCGGGGCGCTTGCCGCGAGGAACGCCCGTCACGATCGCGCGCGGCGGGGCGCGTCCCGCCCGCTGCGGGGGCGCGGATGCGTCATGATTCGGCTGTGGACGAGCACACCTGGCACAAGCGGACCCAGACTCCGCTGATCATCGCGAGTCTCGCGTACCTCGTCGCCTACTCCTGGCGCGTGATCGGCGATCTGCAAGGCGGCGCGTGGACCATCGCCACGGTCGTCGTCCTCGTCACTTGGGCGATGTTCATCGCCGACTACCTCGTCCGACTCAGGCTCGCCGACAACCGACGGCAGTGGTTCCGCAAGCATCTGCCGGCGCTCGCCTTCGCACTCGTCCCGGTGCTGCGCCTCGTTCGGCTGCTGCGGTTCCTGACTCACATCCCCGGTATGAAGACGACGGCAGGCGGTGTGCTGCGAACGCAGATCCTCGTCTACGGTGTCGGCGCGTCGATCATCCTGATCTACATCGCGTCGCTCGCGGTGCTCGAGGCCGAGCGTTACGCCCCGAACGCCAACATCACGACGTTCGACATCGCGATCTGGTGGTCCAGCGTGACCGTGACGACGACCGGCTACGGCGACTACACGCCGGTGACCGGCGCGGGCAGGTGGGTCGGCGTGGGACTCATGTTCGGCGGCGTGGCTCTGGCCGGTGTGATCACCGCCACGCTCGCGTCCTGGGTGCTCGAGCGCGCCGCCCGCGACCATGACGATGAGGAGCCCGCCACGCGCGCCCAGCTGCGGGCGCTGATCGAGAAGATCGAGGCCCTCACGCCGCCCGCGCAGGGTGCTGCGGGCGCGGGCGGGGCGCCCGGACCCG
>DATEOM010000091.1:0-3126 GCA_035274105.1 Microbacterium sp. | reverse complement strand
CCCGCCCCGGCGGTTCGAGTACCGCAACACGCGGCATGCGCGAACTCATCCCGCGTGTTGCGGCCCCCGAACCGGGGGCGCCCCCGAAGCGGAGGCCGCTCGCGACCCGGCTCGGCGCCCCGTGGACGCGGCCCGCCCCGGCGGTTCGAGTACCGCAACACGCGGCATGCGCGAACTCATCCCGCGTGTTGCGGCCCCCGAAGCGCAGGCGGCCCCCGGACCGGAGGCCGTCCCCGAACCGGAGGCGGCTCACGAACCGCAGGCCGCTGGCACCCGGAGGCGCGCGCTGGATGATGTGGCCGACTCGCCGGGGCATCGGGAAGGGACTCGGTCAGCACTCGATGACGTTGACCGCGAGGCCGCCCTCGCTCGTCTCCTTGTACTTGTGCGACATGTCGATGCCGGTCTGGCGCATGGTCTCCACCACCGCATCGAGCGAGACGTAGTGGCTCCCGTCACCGCGCAGGGCGAGGCGCGCGGCCGTGACCGCCGTCGACGCGGCGATCGCGTTGCGCTCGATGCACGGGATCTGCACCAGCCCGCCGACGGGGTCGCAGGTGAGGCCGAGGTGGTGCTCCATTGCGATCTCGGCGGCGTTCTCGATCTGCCGGTTCGTGCCGCCCATCACGGCGGTGAGGCCGCCCGCGGCCATCGCGCACGCCGAGCCCACCTCGGCCTGGCACCCGCCTTCGGCGCCCGAGATCGAGGCGTTCGCCTTGAACAGCGAGCCCAGCGCGGTCGCCGTGAGAAGGAATCGACGGATGCCGCGGCGACGGTTCGCCTCGGCAACCTGCTCGTCGTCCCAGCCTGCGGCTTCCTCGGTGGTCGCCGCATGGCCGTGATAGCCGAGCAGGGCGCTGCCGACCAGCTCGCCGTACGGTGTCACCGCGTTGCCCGCGCCGAGACCGGAGTCGGCGAGGAAGCGCCACCAGTACATCGCGACGGCGGGCAGGATTCCGGCGGCGCCGTTCGTCGGCGCGGTGACGACGCGCCCGCCCGCGGCGTTCTCCTCGTTCACGGCGAGCGCGAAGGCGCCCAGCCACTCCCCCGGGAGTTCGCGCCGGCCGTCGGCCTCGGCGGCCTCGAGCTGCTCGCGGATGGACGCGGCGCGGCGCTTGACGCCCAGCGCCCCGGGGAGCACGCCCTCGGACTGGAGGCCCGCCTCGACGCACGCGGCCATCGCGTTCCAGATCGCGTCGAGGCCTTCGGCGATGTCCTCGTCGGGGCGCAGCGCCTCCTCGTTGATGCGCGCGGCCTCGGCGATCGTGATGCCCCGCTCGTCGCACACGGCGAGCAGCTCCTCCGCGCTCGAGAAGTCGAGGGGGAACGTGCGTGCGCGCGCGTCGGCGCCTGAGCCCGCTGACGCGTCGCCTTCGCGGCGGATGAAGCCGCCCCCGATCGAGTAGTAGGTCTCGCGGACGAGGAGTCCGGCATCCGTCCCGGTCACCGGCTCGATCGAGGCTTCCGACCCGGTCTCGCGAACCCCGGGCGTCGAGAGGGCGCGTGCGGGACCGTCGGCGGCAGAGGTCCATGCCTCGAGCGTCATCGCGTTCGGGTGGGCGGGCAGGCGCGTGCGCGGTGCGAAGACGACGTCGCCCCGCTCGAACGGCACCTCATGCGTGCCGGCCAGCTCGAGCGCGCGGCCGTCCGGCCAGGCGGTCCACGCCGAGCGCACAGCATCCGGATCCACCGTCTCAGGCTCGAGACCCTGCAGACCCGCGACGACGGCGTCGGGGGTGCCGTGACCGATGCCCGTCGCGCCGAGCGAGCCGTACAGCGTGCAGGTGACACGGCCGACCCGCGACAGCAGGCCGCTCTCACGGAGACGGACGACGAAATCGCGGGCGGCCCGCATGGGGCCGACCGTGTGGGAGCTCGAGGGTCCTACGCCGATGGAGAACAGCTCGAACGCCGAGACGTAGGCGCTCATCGTGACCAGGGTACGCCGTCGTCTCGTGCATTCTGCACGCCGTTATCGAGTCGATAGCAGCAGGATGCCTCGCCGCACACAGGCGCGGATCACACTGTGACGAACTCAGTCCTTCGGCTCGAACGACACCAGGCCGAGGGTGTTGCCCTCGGAGTCCTTGATGAACGCCTGCCATTCGTCGTGACCTGCGGGCCCGAGCACGCCGTTCTCATGCGTGAAGATCACGTGCGGCGGGGTCACGACGTCGGCGCTCTCGCCGATGCGCTTCAGCGCCGCGTGCACTTCCTCGACGTGGAGGTAGAGGACGGATGCTGGAGCCCCGCGCTCGAGGAGCAGCCGAACCCCGTCGAGGTCGAAGAAGAGCAGGCCGGGCGGATCGAAGAGCGCCGTCGGTTCGACGCCGAGAAGCGCGGAATAGAAACCGGCGGCCCGCTGGAGGTCGTCGGCGTGCTGGGCCACCTGCACGAGTCTCATGGCGTCATTGTCGCCCGGAGCGGCGTCTCGTGCCAGTGACATCGCCCTTCCGATGACCCGGCGCGGTGGAGTATCAATGAGGCAGGCGACTCTGGAGGTCGAAGATGCTCTTCGTGTTCTATCTCATCCTGTTGGTCGGCGGGATGGCCCTGGTGGGTCTGTCGTTCGCCCTGTCGCTGCCCGCCCTCTGGTTCGTGCTGGGGGTGCTCTGCATCGCGGCCGCGGTGGCTGTTCCGATCACGGCGAGCGCGTTCGAACAGCGCAGGTGAGCCGGCGCGGCGATCACCCGCGCGCCAGGTGATCGCGCGGCTGCCCGTCTTCGTGCGTCATCATCCGCTGAGGCCGTGGACCGCGGACGTCAGTTCTCGCGCGAGGTCTCGCGCGAGGAAGCCGAGACCGACCCGCTCGCCGAGCCTCACCCCGGCGCGGGCGTGGGCCCAGGCGCCCCATACCGCGGCACGGGCGGGATCCACGCCGCGCGCGGCGAATCCTGAGATGGCGCCCGCCAGCACGTCCCCGCTCCCGGAGGTACCCAATCCCCCGTCGCCCTCGTCGAGCCTCCATGCGCGACCGTCGGCATGCGCCCCCACTCCGTAGCAGTTGACGACCGCGTCGAAGGTCCGGGCGATCTCGCGGACATCGGCCACCTCGTCGGCGAGCTCGCGGCCGAGCAGGATCTTCGCCTCGTCCTTGTTCGGGTTCAGGATGAGGTGGCCGGGAAG
>DATEOM010000090.1:0-5804 GCA_035274105.1 Microbacterium sp. | reverse complement strand
CGCCGTCCGGCGCCGTCGCCGCCCCCGCCGCCCTCGCTGCGACGACGGATGACGCCGTTGCTCCCGACGCGGCGGACGACCCCGCGGCTGATCCCGCGAGCGACGATGCGGGGGTGCCCACCGAGCCCACGAGTCCGCCGGCTGAGCCGTCGCCGGCCCCGTCGGGGCAGTCGCAGACCGACGACGCGACAACGTCGTCCGACGAGGACGCGCGCACGCCTTCCGCCGCCGAGACGGATGCCCCCGCCCTCGTCGCGCCTGCCGCCCCCGGCGCTCCCACCGCCGAGGAGACCGGCGTTCCTGTGCTGAGCGCCCCGGTGAAGACCGGTGTGCAGGCGCTGAGCGCCCCGGGCGGGATCAGCCTCCTCGCGGCGGGCGTCCCCGAGGCCGGGACGCCGGTGTGGACCGAGACGTTCGAGCAGGGCCTGTCGGCCACGACACCCAGCGGCATCACCGCCTACGCCGGGAGCCGCTTCACGGCGAACGCGGCGTGGGCCACCGGCACCAACTGCACCGGGGTGCTCGTCAACTACACCGCGTCCTACCCGAACAGCGCCTTCTGCCCCTCCGAGCCGATCCTCATCGGGATCGGCGGAAGCAGCACACTCGGCGCTCGGGAGGTCCGCCGCTTGGCCGATGTGCTGGGGCAGGTCGGCGCAGGCGTCACCGGCTCCACCTCCTCCACCGGGCCGGTGGCCGCGACCACCGCGGCCACGCAGGCGAATCACGCGCTCACCGCCGCGCCGTACGCCACGCTCGCATCCGGCAACTCGCTGGTGCTGCGCTCGGCGTCGGCCATCGGCGTGACCGCTCCGACCTCCCGCTACTACGCGATCCGCGCCGATGTCGCCGGGGACGAGTGCGCGAGCACCCCGGCGTCGCTCACCTTCTCGCTGCTGTCGGGAGGGACGACGTACGCGCCCTTCACGGTGGTGCCCTGCACCAACGCCGCCGGCACGTACTACACCAGCACGCCGGCACTCGCGGCGACCGGCGGCGGGCTGGACGGCAGCACGGCACTCGCCGCGTCCGTGCGCGCCGGCACCTACACCGGGGGCGCGGCGCTCCTGACGTCGGCGCAGATCGCGGCCGCGCAGGTGAACGTGACGAACACCCTCACGACGGCGACCGGCAACGCGTTCGCGATCGACAACCTTCGCGTGCTGGACGTGACCCCGCGGCTCGACCTGGCCTTCGCGCCGGCGAGCGTCGTCGCGGGGACGGCGGCCACCCTGACCTACACCGTCACGAACACGAACGATCTTCTCGCCAAGAGCGACTGGTCGTTCACGAACGCGCTGCCCGCGGGACTCGTCGTCGCCTCGACGCCGGCCGTCGGCGGCACGTGCGCGAACGCCACCGGCACCGCCTTCTCCGTCACCGCCGCTGCGGGCGCGTCGACGATCTCCGCGGCGGGCGGCGACCTCGCCGCCAACGCGGTCTCCTGCACGATCACGGTCAACGTGGTGTCGCAGACCGCCGGCACCTATGTCAACGCACCCTCGAACCTCACCACCCCGCTCGTGGCGGCATCCTCGGCGACGGTCACCGTCACGCCCGCCGCCTCCATCACGGTGCTGAAGAACATCACCGCGCGCGCGAACGCGGCGGACCAGTTCACGCTGTCGCTGCGCAGCGGCACGACGACACTCGCCTCGGCGACGACGAGCGGCTCGACGCTCGGCGTGCAGACGGCGCGCGTGGACCGGTATGTCGTCACCCCAGGCACCCGCTACACGATCGCCGAGCAGCTCGTCGGCGGGACGGGCATCAACTACGGCACCTCATACGAGTGCGTGCGCAGCGGCACGGTGATCGCCTCCGGCACGTCGACCGCCGCACCCATCACGATCCCCGACGAGCCCGGCGTGCAGGTGGTCTGCACGTTTACGAACACGCCCCGTACGCCGCAGCTGTACTGCGACAACAGCCACTTCTACTCGGTGGACGCGACCGGCATCCTGACCCAGGTCGACATCGCCACCGGCACCACGACGACGGTCGCGACGTGGCCGGGCGTCACCAGCGTCAACGGCCTCGGCATCGGGGCGAACGGCTCGGTGGCGTACGCATTCAACCGGACGACCGACAGCACCGACATCGCGAGCATCCTGAAGTACACGCCGGGAGGCACGCCCGTCGCGCTTCCCGACTCGGCGTACGTCACGCGCGCGGGCAACACGTCCGGATCCACGATCATCGACGGCGGCATCGTCGCCGGCGCGCTCGACCTGACGAGCAACCGCTTCCTGTTCGGAAAGTTCAACGGCGGATTCTTCTACCTGTGGAGCTTCACCGAGAGCACGCCGAATTCCAGCGGCTTCCGCTACCTCGGGCGCTTCTCGACAGGTACCGCCACGGTCGGCAACGGCGATATGGCGTTCGACAGCGTCGGCAACCTCTTCGTGCTCGGAGCCGCCAGCAGCGGCACGAGCAGCACCGCCACGATCTTCACCGTGACCGCCTCGACGCTCGCCGCGGCCGCCGGCGGCACGCTCGCGGTCAACGCGACGGTGCCCGCGACGCTCACCGGGATGAACAGCGGGCAGGCGCTGACCTCGATCACGGGCCTCGCGTTCTCGCCGCGGGGCACCATCTACCTCTCCAGCAGCACCGACACGTCCGCCTCGACCGGGATGTACGAATTCGACGCGACGACCTTCGTGCGGGTGGCGGGGACGCCGCGCATTCCGACGGCGGCCGTCGACCTCGCCAGCTGCGCCTCACCGGCGAGCGTCACGCTGCAGAAGAACGTCGTCGGACGCATCGCCGCCTCCGACCAGTTCCAGCTCTCGGTGTCGCGCGACGGCACCGTGGCCGCTTCCGCAACCACGAGCGGTGCGGCCACCGGCCTGCAGCCCGCGCAGGTCGGCCCGCTTCCCGTCGCCGCGGGCAGCACGCTCACGATCGCCGAAGCGATCGCAGCCGGCAGCACCTCGACCCTCGGCGCATACACGATCATCTACGAGTGCTGGTCGGAGGGCGTGCGCATCACGACGGGCACGACGGCATCCGCCACCGTCAGCATCCCCGACCGGCTCAGCACGAGCGTCAACTGCACCTTCTTCAACTCGCCGAGACCGGCGACGACGGTCACGGTCACCAAGCAGATCCGTGATGCGACGACGGGCGCCATCACGCCGGGCGCCGGCTGGACCCTCGGGGTGACCGCGACGGCGACGACGGGGACCGTGACGGTCCTGCCCGGCGAATCGGCGACCCAGGTCACGGATGCCGCGGGCACCGCCACGTGGCTGGCGCTGTTCGGCTCGGCCTCTTCGCGCGCGACCCTCGTGGTCTACGAGGAGCAGCGCACCGGGTTCGCCTTCGTGTCGGCATCCTGCACCGTGGGCGGCGCCGCCGTCCCGGTGACCGTCACCAGCTCCGCGGGAGTCGTGCGCGGCACCATCACGGGGATCCAATCCGCCTCGGCCGTGGCGTGCACCATCGTGAACGAGCCGGTCGCCCTCTTGACGCTCGTGAAGCAGGTCGGGTTCGGTGCCGCGCTTCCCAGCGACTGGACCCTGTCGGCGGCAGCCGCGGCGCCCGCACGGCCCGGCCCCTCGGGCCGCAGCGGCACCGGTGGGGTCTCGGCCGTGCCCGTGACTCCGGGTGTGCCCTACCGCCTCGCCGAGTCCGGGGGCACCGCGCTGTATGTGCAGGTGGGCGCGTGGAGCTGCGTCACCGCGACCGGGACGGCGGTCCCGGTGACCGCTGCCGGCGACGTGACGTTGCCGGCGAGCACCACCGTCACGTGCACGGTGACGAACTCGGCGGCCTCGATCACGCTGCTCAAGCAGGTGCAGGATCCGCGACCCGGCTTCGAGGCCGACGACTGGACGCTCACGGCCACCCCCGCCGCGTTCGGCGGGGGCGCGTTGCCGACCGTCTCGCGGCCCGGGGCGGAGTACACGCCGGGCAGCAACACCGCGAGCACGTTCGAGGTGCGTCCCGGGCATTCGTACACGCTCTCCGAGCGCGTCGCCGAGACGGGGAGCCGTCTCGCGTACCGGACAGTGCGCCTCGAGCGGCTGGACGGATCGACGTGGACCCCTGTGCCACTGACCGCGGCCACCGCATCGGCCACGATCACCGCCCCTGCACCCGGGCAGAACGCGGTCTACCGGTTCGTGAACGCGCCGGTGAGCCCGACCACCCTGCCGCTCACGGGCGGACCGAGCAGCGACGCGTTCCTGATCGCCGGCTCGCTCGTGCTCGTGCTCGCCCTCGCCTCCGCCCTCTGGCACGGCCGTCGACGAAGACGCCGCCTTTCATGACCCTCGATTCCCACGATCCGGCACCACTCTGCAGTACACACCACAAAAAGGAGAACCTCATGTCCAGGTCCACCCTCCGGCGGGTCACCGCCGCCGTCGGCGCCCTCGCGCTCGGCGCGATCACGGCCATCGCCGCCGTCGCGCCGGCGCAGGCCGTCACGCTCCCGGGCAACATCGACCCGAACCAGCCGGTCAGCCTGACGATCCACAAGTTCGCCCTCGGTCCGGGAAACGGTGCTGTCGCCGGAACCGGACAGGAGATCCCCGGGTTCTCCGGGACTCCGTTGTCGGGCGCCGAGTTCACCGTCTCCCGGGTCGCCGATGTCGACCTGACCACCTCGGCCGGCTGGGCTCAGGTGCCGAACATCACCCCTGCTTCGGCTGCCGGTCGACTGACCGGCGCTCCCATCGTCGGTGAGACCGACGCCTCCGGCGTGGTGAGCTTCGATTCGGCCACCGACGACCTCGAGATCGGTCTCTACCTCGTGACCGAGACGGGCCTGCCGGAGGATGCCACCAACCCCGTCGCACCGTTCCTCGTCACCTTGCCGTTCCCCACGGGACCGGGCGGCGCACCGGCCAACGAGTGGATCTACGACGTCCACGTCTACCCCAAGAACGCGGTCACCGAGCTGACCAAGACCCGCGTTCCGGCTCCGGCGAATTCCGTGGAGGCGCGCAACCCCGACCTCATCCGCTGGGCGATCGCCTCCAGCATCCCCACGCTCGCCGCCGGCGACACCATCTCGAACTTCTCGCTGCAGGACACGATCCCGGCCGAGCTCGAGTACGTCGCCTCGCCGCCTTCGGGTGTCGCCCCGAGCAGTGTTGTCGTCACCAACTTCGCCGGGGTTGCGCAGAACTTCGCGGCCGGCACCGACTACGAGATCGTCACCACCGGCTCGACGAGCACCCTCACCTTCACGCCCGCGGGCCTCACGCGCCTCACCGCGCTGCAGGGCGGCACCGTGACGTTCAACGTGCTCACCCGCGCGGTCGCCATCCCGGCCGACGGCACGATCGAGAACACCGCCACCGCCAACATCAACGGCGCGACCGAGTCGGTCACGGGAACCACCCCGATCGGTCAGCTCACCGTCTTCGCCTTCGAGGCGACCCCGGGTGCACCCGAGCGCACGCCGCTGGCGGGTGCGGTCTACCAGGTGTTCCTCACCGAGCAGGACGCGATCCGCGGTGAGAACCCGATCTCCATCGACGGCATCTCGCAGTGGACCACCGACGCAAGCGGCTACGTCGAGATTCCCATCATCACGCCGGGCAACTACTGGGTGCGTGAGATCACGCCTCCGGCGGGCTTCCAGCTGCCCTCGCCCGACCGCGTCCTGACCCAGGTGACGGCCGGTGAGACCTCGACGGTGCCGCCGGTGCGCAACTACGTCGAGTTCCAGCACAGCCAGGTGCCCGCCTTCGCGCTGCCCCTTACGGGTGGCGACGGCGGCCTCTGGTTCGGTGTGGGTGGCGCGGCCGTCCTCGCCGTGGCGCTCGGTGCGGCGGTCGTCGTGGCCC
>DATEOM010000089.1:0-2102 GCA_035274105.1 Microbacterium sp. | reverse complement strand
CGGCCGACCGCTTCGGCCCCGACGCCGTGCGCGCGATGTACGAGAACTACCTCGGCGGCACCGTGGACGGCGCCCCGCTCGGCGCGATCCCCGGTCTCGCACGCCCCGTCGACCTCGTCCAGTTCCCGCCGGCCCTCATCGTCAACGGCGACGTCGACGAGCTCCGCGTGTCGGGCGAGGCGTTCGGCGCGTCGCTGCGCGCCGCCGGTCGCCCGGTCGACGTCGTCACCGAGGCCGGAACCGAGCACGGCCATCTGAACCGGCCGGGGGACGCAGCATCCGTCACCATCGAACGCTTCGCGACCCGCCTCGCGACCCTGTCGTCCTCGCCTCCCGCCCCGTCGACCCCCTCCTCCCCTGCTCCCCTGTCACGACTTGCCGGCACACCCGGCAGATCGTGACAGGCGAGCCGAAAGCACTCCGCTCACCTGTCGCAAAAGGCCGCCGCGACCGGCACATCGTGACAGGTGAACAAACCGAACGAAGGAACGCATCATGACCAACCCGGCCGTCACCGACCTGATCACCCGGTCGAACCGCCTCGGCGCCGACCCGAAGAACACCAACTACGCCGGCGGCAACACGTCCGCCAAGGGCACCGAGACCGACCCGGTCACCGGCGAGCCCGTCGAGCTGCTGTGGGTCAAGGGCTCCGGCGGCGACCTCGGCACGCTGAAGGAGCAGGGCCTCGCGGTGCTGCGGCTGGACCGCATGCGCGCCCTCGTGAACGTGTACCCGGGCGTGGACCGCGAGGACGAGATGGTCGCCGCGTTCGACTACTGCCTGCACGGCAAGGGCGGCGCCGCGCCGTCGATCGACACCGCCATGCACGGCCTCGTCGACGCCGCGCACGTGGACCACCTGCACCCCGACTCGGGCATCGCGATCGCCACCGCCGCCGACGGCGAGGAGCTCACCGCCAAGATCTTCGGCGACAAGGTCGTGTGGGTGCCGTGGCGCCGCCCCGGCTTCCAGCTGGGCCTCGACATCGCGGCGATCAAGGAGAAGAACCCGCAGGCGATCGGCACGATCCTCGGCGGCCACGGCATCACCGCGTGGGGCGACACCTCCGACGAGGCCGAGAAGAACTCGCTCTGGATCATCGAGACCGCGCAGGCGTACATCGAGGCCAACGGCAAGGCCGACCCGTTCGGCGGCGTCCGCGCCGGCTTCGAAGCCCTGCCCGAGACCGAGCGTCGCGCGAAGGCCGCCGCGCTCGCGGCCACGATCCGCGGGCTCGCGTCGACCGACAAGCCCATGGTCGGCCACTTCACCGACACTGCGGTCGTCACCGACTTCCTCGCCTCGGAGCGCGCTCCCGAGCTCGCGGCGCTGGGCACCAGCTGCCCCGACCACTTCCTGCGCACCAAGGTCAAGCCGCTGATCCTCGACCTGCCCGCAGCCGCGAGCATCGACGAGAGCATCGCGCGCCTGAAGGAGCTGCACGAGGAGTACCGCGCCGACTACCAGGCGTACTACGACGCGCACGCGACCGCGGAGTCGCCCGCGATCCGCGGCGCCGACCCGCTCATCGTGCTCATCCCCGGCGTCGGCATGTTCTCGTACGGCGCGAACAAGCAGACCGCGCGCGTCGCCGGCGAGTTCTACGTCAACGCGATCAACGTGATGCGCGGCGCCGAGGCGCTGTCGACCTACACGCCGATCTCCGACGCCGAGAAGTTCCGCATCGAGTACTGGGCCCTCGAAGAGGCGAAGCTCCAGCGCATGCCCAAGCCCAAGACCCACCAGGGCCGGATCGCGCTGGTCACGGGCGCAGCATCCGGCATCGGCAAGGCCATCGCGGTCCGTCTCGCCGCCGAGGGCGCGTGCGTCGTCGTCGCCGACCTCGACCTCGAGAAGGCGCAGGCCGCCGCGGCGGAACTCGGCAACACGGATGTCGCGATCGGGGTGGCCGCGAACGTCGCCGACGCCGACGCGATCCAGGCCGCCTTCGACGCCGCGGTGCTCGCGTTCGGCGGCGTCGACCTCGTCGTCAACAACGCGGGCCTGTCGCTGTCGAAGCCGCTGCTCGAGACCACCGAGAAGGACTGGGACCTGCAGCACGACGTCATGGCGAAGGGCTCGTTCCTGGTGTCGAAGGC
>DATEOM010000088.1:0-4839 GCA_035274105.1 Microbacterium sp. | reverse complement strand
TCCGCCGCGCTTGTTGACGTCGGTGGCGTAGCCGTCGGGGAGCGCCTGGATGAAGGCATCCGCGCCCACCGCGCGCGCCGCGGCCTGGATCTCGTCCATCGTCGCGTCGGGCCTGCCGAGCGCGATGTTGTCGGCGACCGTCCCGCTGAAGAGGTACGCCTCCTGCGTGACCATGACGATCGCGCGGCGCAGGTCCTTCGGGTGCAGCGAGCGCAGGTCGACGCCGTCGAGCGTCACCGTGCCTCGCGTCGGGTCGTAGAACCGCGACACGAGCTTGGCGAGCGTCGACTTGCCGGCGCCCGTCGTGCCGACGAGTGCGATCGTCTGACCGGCCGGGATGTCGAGCGAGAAATCCGGAAGGATGACGCGGTCCTCGGAGTAGCCGAACAGCACGTCGTCGAACCTGATGTGGCCCTTCGCCTCCCATAGGTCGACCGGGTTCCTGGGGTCGGGGACCGTCGGCTCCTCCTCCAGGACGCCCGACACCTTCTCGAGCGCCGCCGTCGCGGACTGGTACGAGTTCAGGAAGAACGCGACCTCCTGCAGCGGCGAGAAGAAGTTGCGGACGTAGAGCACGGCCGACAGCAGGAAGCCGATCTCCATCGCGCCGTCGACGACGCGGATGCCGCCCCACGCGATCACGATCGCGAGGGTGAACGACGCCACAGCCATGAGCCCCGGCTCGAACGTGCCGAACAGGCGGATCGAACGCATGTTGACGTCGCGGTAGTCCATCGCGAGACCGCCGAACTCCTCGTCGTTGCGGCCCTCCTTGCGGAAGGCCTTCACGGCGCGGATGCCGGTCATCGTCTCGACGAACTTCACGATCACCTTCGCGCTGACCACGCGCGACTCGCGGTAGACGAGCTGTGAGCGCGTGTAGAACCAGCGCATGAGGAGGAAGAGCGGAATGCCCATGAACGTGAGGATCAGGCCCGACTGCCAGTCCACGATGAAGAGGGCGACGAGCGTGAACGCGCCGTAGAGGATGCCCGAGACCAGCTCATTGAGGCCGCCGTCGAGGAGCTCGCGGATGGTGTCGAGGTCGCTCGTCTGCCGCGAGATGATGCGGCCCGACGTGTACGACTCGTGGAACTCCAGGCTCAGCCGCTGCGTGTGCAGGAAGATGCGCTTGCGGAGGTCGAGCATGATCGCCTGCGTGAGGCGCGCCGCGACGACGACGTACCACCCGATGAGGGCGGCGCCGCCGATCGCGGTGACCAGGTACACGAGGACGACGAGGATCGTCGGCGCCCAGTTCATCTGCTCCACTGCTGCGGGCAGAGCGTTGTTGATGCCGACGCCGATGAGCCACGGCCCCGCGACCCGCAGTGCGGTCGACACCACGAGCACGACGCCCGCGAGGATCAGCTGCCCCCGGACCGGGGTGATGAGCGAGCCGAGCAGGCGCAGCGAGCGCTTGCGGATCGCTTTGCTCTCGGCGCGCGTGTAGTCGGAGCGGTCTTCGCCGCTCGTTCCGGTCACCGTGGTGCTCACAGGGTCACCTCCCATTCCTGGTCTTCCTGTCTCGCCCGGATGCGGGCTTCCTCGATCTCGAGGCTCGAGATCACGTGCCGGTAGTGCTCGCTGGTGCGCAGCAGCTCGGAGTGGGTTCCGACGGCGGTCACCCGCCCCGCCTCGAGCAGCGCGACGCGGTCGGCGAGCGTGACCGTAGACGGGCGGTGCGCGACGACGAGGGCCGTCGTCTCGTGCAGCACCTCGCGGAGCGCGTCCTCGACGAGCGCCTCGGTGTCGACGTCGAGCGCCGACAGCGGGTCGTCGAGCACGAGCACGGCAGGCCGTGCGGCGACGGCGCGCGCCAGCGCGAGCCGCTGACGCTGGCCGCCCGAGAGCGACAGGCCCTCTTCGCCGATGATCGTGTCGACGCCGTCGGGCAGGTCGTCGACGAACGACGCCTGCGCGACATCGAGCGCCTCACGCAGCACGCGCTCGGCCTCGTCGCTGCCCGGCACCAGGTCTTCCCGGCCCAGGAGCACGTTGTCGCGCACCGACTGCGAGAAGAGGGTCGCGTCCTCGAAGGCCATGCCGATGTGCCGGCGAAGCTCGGCGAGCGTCAGGTCGCGCACGTCGACGCCGTCGAGTGTCACGCGACCACCCGTCACGTCGTACAGGCGCGTCGGCAGCGTCGTGAGGGTCGTCTTGCCCGACCCGGTGAGGCCGACGAGCGCCATGGTCTCGCCGGGCCTCAGCACGAGGTCGACGCCGTCGAGCAGGTCGCGCTCGCGGTTCGCAGCATCCTGATACCGGAAATGCACGCCCTCGAACGCGAGCTCGCCGCGGGGCTTGGCGATCGTCGTCGGCGTCTCGGGGTCGACGATCGTGTTCTGCTCGTCGAACACCTCGAAGATGCGGTCGGTCGCGGTGCGCGCGTCGAGCAGGAACGAGAACAGGAACCCGATCGACTCCATCGGCCAGCGCAGCACGGTGGCCATCGCGAAGAACGCGATGAGCTCGGCACCCTGCAGCTGGCCGATCGCCGTCAGGTAGATGCCGGCGCCGAGGCACAGCGCGAAGGCGATGTCGGGCAGCAGCACGAGCCAGAACCAGATCCAGCCGACCGCGCGCGCCTTGCTCAGCTCGGTCTCGCGCAGCGTCTCGGCCTGGCGCGTGAACTTCTGCAGCGCGTGCTTGCCGCGGCCGAACGCCTTGAGCACACGGATGCCGTGCACGCTCTCCTCGACGGACGTGGCGAGGTCGCCCGCCTGGTCCTGCGACTGGCGCGCGAGGGTGCCGTACGACTTCTCGAACCGGTAGCCCGCGTACCAGAGCGGCGCGGACGTCACGAGGAAGATCGTGCCGAGCGCCCAGTGCCAGCGGAACAGCAGCGCGGTGCCGACGACGATCGTGATGACGTTGACGACGAGCAGCACCAGCCCGAACGCGAGCCAGCGGCGCAGCATGCTGATGTCCTGCATCATGCGGCTGAGAAGCTGCCCCGACTGCCACCGGTCATGGAACGCGACCGGCAGGCGCTGCAGGCGCGAGTAGAACGTCTGGCGCAGGTCGTACTCGACCATGGTGGCCGGCCCGAGCACGAACCAGCGACGGAGCCACACCATGAGGGCCTCGGCGAGACCGAGGCCGAGGATCACGACGGACCCCCACGCGATCAGGGCGATGTCGCCGGAGGCGATCGGACCGCTGACCACCTGCTCGAGCACGAGCGGGATGGTCAGCGCCAGCAGGCTCGCGACGAGCGCGCTGGCGGCGCCCATCACCAGACGCGGAAGCACCGGCTTCGCGAAGGGAAGGAGACGGGCGAGGGCGTGGAAGGTGGACAGTTCGGACCGTTGCGGCTGTTCTGATCGTTCAGCGAGGGCGGTGGTGGTCATGATCCTTGTGGAGTGATGCGAGTGACCCGTCGTCGGGTCGCGTGGCGACAGCGACGCCTGGGAGCGCTGTCATGAGAGAGGAGCCTCCTCGGGGAGGAACGCTCCGGGGAACGGCAGTATGCCGAATCCGGCAGGGCCGGCAGGTGGGAGGTGCGGATTACCCCTGGACGCGGGGACGCGGCAGCCAGGAACCGGTGCGGGGTCCCGCGGAACGGAGGACGAAAGCGGTCTTCGCGGCAACGACGGCCTGATACATTTCTTCCTCCTTGGGGTCAGCGGAAAGGGCTGTGCGCGTCGCTAGGTCATAGCGACGCGACAGCCCTCCAGCATATATCTGAGAGTTGCCTGAAAGCAACAAGCGCTTTCCGGCCGCCGGAGAGCGGTTGAGTCACAGTCCGGCGAGCCGTTCCCGACTCTCGAGATCGGGGAGCCGCGCTGCGGCGTCCTCGCGGCTGATCTCCCGGGGATTGACGTAACCGCTCTCCCAGTACGCACCGCACGCGCCGCAGCGGTACACGGTCACCATGAACGAGGCTGATTCGCCCAACTCCCGCGGCTCGGCGGCAGGTGACCGCGTCCAACGCGCCCGGCACTCGTCGCAGCCGTTGTCCTCCCAGCGTTCGACCGGCCCCGTGAACGCCCGATCCGGAGGGTGAACTGCCATCAGCGCGCGCCCACACGGCGACCGGATGCGGTGGCGACGACCATTCGAATCCCTTCGGTTGCGGCACGACGGTCCTTCAGCGTACCGCGGGCCGACGCGACCACGGCCGGCGCGGCCGGCGAGCGATCGAGGCGGCTCGCTCACACCAGCGCGGGCACACCCGCCTCGCGCGCGAGCAGGCGCTCCTTTATCTCCAGCCCCCACGCGAAGCCGCCCAGTGCTCCCCCGGTGCGGAGCACGCGATGGCACGGCACGAAGAGCGCGGGCGCGTTGCGGGCGCAGATGGACGCCGCGGCCCGCACCGCACTCGGAGACCCGAGCTCGACGGCGAACTCGCTGTACGTGAGCGGGCGGCCTGGGACGATCCGCCGCAGCGCGTCCCAACCCGCGAGCTGCATGGCGGTGCCGTGCTGCGCGACCGCGACGTCGTCGATCGCCGCGAGATCGCCCTCGTAGTATGCGGTGACGGCGGCTGCGGCATCCGTCGATCCTTGCCGGACGACCGACGGACGGTCGGCGACGCGCAGACGCTCCAGAATGCGATCGGCGTCAGGCGTCCAGCCCGAGGCGAGCACGCGGCCCTCGTCGTCGGCGAGGAGCGTGAAGGCGCCGTCGGGGGTGTCGACGGTCTGGATGGTGGCGGTGCTCATGAGATGCCTCCGGTGGTCGGTTCGGACGTGAGGTCGGTAACGGATGCCGCGCCCCGGCGCCGGGCCGGAGACTTCGGGGGGACCGCGCCCCACAGGTGCGCGGTGAGGTAGCTGCGCCACGGCGCGGTGCGCGCCGCCCACTCGGTGAGGGCGCGGGGTTCGGACGGGACTC
>DATEOM010000087.1:0-5584 GCA_035274105.1 Microbacterium sp. | reverse complement strand
CGCCCGTCCGCCGGCTCCCGGGTCTCAACGACAGAGGTTCGGTCTGCGACCGCTGCAGCACATCGGTCATCCGCGATTGGGGACCCGGTTCTCGGCGCTGACCATCCAGGCGTACTGCTCGAGCTTCTCGAGGATCGCGTGCAGCAGATCTGCGCTCGTGGGATCCTCTTCGTCGACCGCGTCGTGCACGTCCCGGCAGGTGCCGACCGTGTTCTCGAGCCGTTCCGTGATGAGGTCGATCACGTCGGTCGTGGCGATCTCGCCCTGCGGGAACTCGGGAAGGCTGGTGGTCTCCGCGACGGTGTCGCTGCGACCATCGGGAAGGGCGTGGAGGGCCCGCATCCGCTCGGCAACGGCGTCGCTGAACTCGCGCGCCGACTCGATGATCTCGTCCAGCTGGCGGTGTGTGTCGCGGAAATTCTTGCCGACGACGTTCCAGTGGGCCTGCTTCCCCTGCGACGCGAGCTCGAGAAGATCGACGAGCACCTTCTGGAGGTTGTCGCTGAGCTCGGCGGAGGCGGTGAAACCGCTCTCGGCGTTCTGCTCCTTGGTGAGTTGGGCGCCACGGGCGGGGCGGCGCTTGTTCCGCGTGGCGGACGGGCTGGAGTTCTTCGTGGCGGAGTTCTTCGTCGTGGTGGCCATGACGCCGACGCTACGGACTGACGCCGGCACACGCCCAGGGATTGTGCGTGCCCGACGGTCGTGCTACCCGGCGCGCCCGGATCCGCACACCGATGCTCAGGGAGCGTCTTCGGACGTGACGACCGCGTCGATGACATCCGAGCCGCCCGGCTCCGCCTGCCGGAACATCTCGGTCCACCGGACGCCATCCCAGTAGCGCTCCCTCCCGCGCACTCGAGTCGGGTACCAGCCGGCCTTCGCCGAGCCGTCCGAGTCGGACATGGGTGACTCCTCTCCTCGCGCGGGCCGGACCGACCCGCCCCTGGGCGCGGGAAACCCAGGGGCGAGCCGCCGCAGTGCTGTGGACCGGGTTCCCCCGCGTCACGAGGACGCCCCCAACCCGCACCGGCTCGAAGACGATGCGCTGCGCCGCCTGCTCGTCAGCCCCGCACACTGCCGAGGATCGTGGCCATTCGGGTTCGGCCTCGACAAGGCCGGCGCGATTCGTCTTCTATGGAGACGCTATTGCGTGCTTAAACGATGTGTAAATACCCTCTAAGGCGCCTCTCAGCGGTTTCCCTGGCCGTGCTAAGGTGCGGGCATGGCTCGCCCCTACGGAGACCCCGTCGAGATCATCACCGCACCCGTTCCTGCTCAGTCGCCATTCATCCCGACGGACGCCAAGATCGTGGTCGGCGCTGTGGCCCCGGCTTCCCCTGATCCGATCCCGATCGTGCTGCTGCCGGGGTTCGAATACCGGATGCACGAATGGCGACACCCCGAGACCCACGAGATCCACTGGCGACTCGAGCGCCGCCGGGCGTCACGGCTGTCGGACGACCAGTAGACGACCTTCGGCGGCACGCTTGCGCGACTCCTGACGCCGGCCCGCCGCATCCGTGGGGACAGCCGCACAGCCGGTGGCCGCAGTGCTGTTCCTGGTCGCGGGGCAACCATCCGCACGACGAGGAGCTGACAGGCCGGGGCCTTCCCAGTCAGTACGCGAGGATCTCGTCCAGCAGTTGCCGCACACGACTCTCGACGTCGTCACGGATGCTGCGTACCGTGTCCATCGGCTTGCCCACAGGGTCTTCGAGGGGCCAGTCGAGATACCGCCGACCCGGGAAGACGGGGCAGGCGTCGCCGCATCCCATCGTGATGACCACGTCCGCGGCGCGGACGACGTCGTCGGTGAGCGGCTTCGGGAACTCCCCGCCGACCGAGACGCCGATCTCGTCGAGCGCCTGGACGATCGACGAGCGCACCTCCGGCCCGGGCGCCGAGCCCGCGCTGCGCACCCCGACGCGGTCGCCTGCGAGGTGCCGCAGGATCCCGGCGGCCAGCTGTGAGCGCCCCGAGTTCTGCACGCAGACGAAGAGCACCTCGGGTCGTGCGGGCAGATCGCCCTGCGCTCGGCTGAGCGCCTCCAGCCGCGTCGCCGCGAACGCGGCCGTCCGGGATGCGAGGAGCGGCGAGCTCGAACCTCCGGCGAGCAGGTCGTAGCTGCTCTGGACACTGTCCCGCACCGTCTCGCGACTGAAGGTCCCGCGGAATCGCAGAGCGAGATCGTCGACGATCCGCTCGAGATCCGGCGTGCCCGTCGCCGTGCCGGCGTCGCCGATGAGGGCGTTCACGCGATCGATCTGGTCCGGCGCTATCGAGTACCAGACCCGGCGTCCGTCACGTTCCCGCACGACGACACCTTCGGAGAGCAGCGCCTTCATGTGATGACTCACCGTGGGCTGCCGGAGCTCGAGCGCATCCGCGAGCTTTCCGACCAGGGCGTGCCCGCCGTCCGCGTCACGGATCAAGCGAAGAATGCGGGCACGGGTCGGGTCGGCGAGGACGGTGAGTCCGCGCTGGGCCGCGCCTTTCATAGACCGAAGTCTATCGACGTGCGCCGGCACGACGGACCGCGGTGGGCTGACATGCCAAGCTCGGAGACACCGACGGCTCCCGCGAAGGATTCCCTCATGAAACTCGCATCGCACCTGCACCGCATCGGCAACGACATCGTCGCCGCCTACCTCGTCGTCACCGACGACGGCGTCACCGTCGTCGACGCGGGGCTTCCCGGCCACTGGAAGGATCTCGTCCGCGAACTCGAGGGGCTCGGCCTGTCGCCCGCAGACGTCAAGGGCGTCGTGCTCACCCACGGCGACAGCGACCACATCGGCTTCGCCGAGCGCCTGCGCCGCGAGCACGGCGTGCCCGTCTACGTGCACGAGGCCGACGCCGAGCGCGCACGCACCGGCGAGAAGCCGAAGGTGTCGACCGGTCCGATGAAGCTCGGACCCACGCTCGGCTTCTTCGCGTACGCGCTGCGCAAGCGCGCGATGCCCACGACGTACGTGTCGGAGGTCGTCGAGGTGCACGACGGCGACGTGCTCGACCTGCCCGGCTCGCCCGTCATCGTGGGCATGCCCGGCCACTCGCCGGGCAGCATCGCGGTGCACATCCCCGTCGCCGACGCCGTGTTCGTGGGCGACGCCCTCACCACGCGGCATGTGCTCACCGGCCGTCAGGGCTTGCAGCCGGCACCGTTCACCGACGATCCCGTCGAAGCGTTCGCGTCCCTCGAACACCTCGCAGGGCTCCAGGCATCGTGGGTGCTGCCCGGTCACGGCGCGCCCTGGAAGGGCTCGCCCGCCGAGGTCGCGGCCGCTGTTCGAGCGGCTGCGGCCTGACCGCACCCCGCCTCCAGACCCACGACGATCGTCGAGACGCGGGATCCTCGCCGAGACCGGGGATGTCACCCCTGGTCTCGGCGAGGATCCCCGGTCTCGACGGAACGCGCGGACTCAGACCGGCCGCGCGGCCGCGAAGAGGTTGGCCGGGTCGTACGCGAGCTTCAGCTGACGCAGCTTCGTCCACGCCGGCCCGAAAGCCGCCGATCGATCGGCACCGGGCGCATCGACGAAGGTCAGCGCGAGCGCGTCCACGCGCCACGCCATCAGCGCCGCGACACCCGCTCGCACCGCCGCCGTCGCGGCCGGCGCGGCATCGGGTGACGGCACCATCGCGATCGAGTGCACGAGGTACTCGCCGTCGAGCGACGCGATCGCGCCGCCGCCCTCCGGGCTCCGGTTCGCGGCCCCGCCGAGGTGACGCAGCTCCTGCACGAAGATCCCCGGGGTCTGTGCCGCCTCGACGAAGGCGTCGACGGCACGCGCCGGCAGCTCCCCCAGCATCGCGTGCCACGTCTCCGACGGCGTCGGCTCGGGCGGGTCCATGTGAACGCCGACGAGGGCGGGCGCGGGGATCCGGGCGAACGTGTCGACCTCGGGCTGCAGCGCACGCAGGGGTTCGAGCAGAGCGGATGCCGCGGCATCCGTCTCTTCGATCGCCCCGTCGATCACGACCACCGAGCGGCCCGACAGGAACGGCGGCAGTTCGGGCATCGGCGGGATGTGGAGGATCCGCAGAGTCGTGGTGGCCGTGTCGGGCGCGGACTGCGTCCACTGCGCCCACGCGTGTGCGACCTCCGACGCGCGGGATGCGTCCCACAGCAGCATGCCGGCGAAGATGTCGGCGAGCGGGAGCAGGTCGATCTCGACCGCGACGACGACGCCGAACGACCCCGAGCCGCCCCGCAGCGCCCAGAACAGCTCGGGCTGCTCGTCCGGCGTCGCGCGCACGAGCGAGCCGTCGGCCGTCACGACCTCGATGGCGCGCACCGCGTTGACGGCGAGACCATGCCGGCGCGCGTAGAACGACAGCCCGCCGCTGAGCGAGTACCCGACAACCGACACGTCGCCGGCGCTGCCATGCAGGGCGGTGAGCCCGTGCGGGGCCGCCGCCTCGAGCACGTCGTTCCAGAGCGACCCGCCCAGCACGCGTGCGGTGCGCGCCTCCGGGTCGACGGTGACGCCGCGGAGGGTCCGCAGGGAGACCAGCACGGTGTGGGCGAGGTCGGTGTCGCTGAGCGCGCCCGCGCCGTGACCGGTCGACTGCGGGGCGATGCGCAGCCCCGAGAGCGTGGCGGCGCGGACGACATCGACGACGTCCTGCGCCGACTCCGGGATCACGACGGCGAACGGATGCTGCGCCACGGCGAGGTTCCACGGCGTGCGGGCGACGTCGTACCCGGCGTCGCCACGCAGCAGCGCGCGATCGCCGAGAGCCGCCCGCAGCTCTGCCGCGGCGGCGGCCAGGGCGGCGTGGGGCACATCGATGGCGAGATCGTTGAGGGACATGGGTTGCCTTTCCGGCGGCGCCTCACGCGCCGGCCACCCCACGAATGAGCCCGGCACCCCGCCTCAGATACACGAGGGCGAGAATCCGGCTCAGCTCTCGAAGTCCTCCGGTTCGACGTCGTCGAGGAACCGCTTGAACTCGTCGAGCCGCTCAGCGGCATCCGTCTCGGTCAGCACGTCGGGCACGCCCGCCTCGGCGAGCACGGGGTCGGCGACCCAGATCGGCGCACCGACGCGCGACGCGAGCGCGACGGCGTCCGAAGGGCGCGCGTCGACGATGCGCTCGCCCAGTGCCGTCGACAGCGTGATCTCGGCGTAGAAGGTGCCGTCCTCGATGCGGGTCACCTCCACCTTGGTCGCGACGGCGTCGAGCGCGGTGAGCATGAGGCTCATGAGATCATGCGCGAGCGGACGCGGCACCTCGGCGTTCTCGACGGCGACCAGGATCGAGGTCGCCTCGAGCTGGCCGATCCAGATCGGGAGCACGAGACCGTCGCCGGGGATCTGGTCGACCGGCTTGAGCAGCAGCACGTGCTGCCCCGACGCATCGAGGGCTACCCCGGCCACGCGCACCTGGACCATCGCGCACCCCCTCACGTCGCGGCGTCCGTCAGCCGCCGTCCTTCTTGTGGGCCCATCGTAGGCACCGCGCGCGCACCGGGACAGGGGGTGTCCGCGCAGGGCGAAAGGCGGCCGCGGACGCGGGCAGGCCCCGCGGCTCGTCCGAGCTGCGGGGCCTGCCCATGTCGGGGTCAGACGCTGGCGGG
>DATEOM010000086.1:0-3244 GCA_035274105.1 Microbacterium sp. | reverse complement strand
ACTCGAGGCGCCCTTCGGGCCCGACCTGCTGTTCGAGGCGCTCGACATCCCGGGACTCGTCGTGCACGCCGAGGTCTGCGAAGACGTCTGGGTGCCGATCCCGCCGTCGTCGCGCGCGGCGCTCGCGGGTGCCACCGTGCTGCTCAACCTCAGCGGCAGCCCGATCACGATCGCGCGCGCCGAGGACCGCAAGGACCTCTGCCAGTCGCAGTCGCTGCGCTGCCTCGCCGCCTACGCGTACGCGGCGGCGGGCGCGGGCGAGTCCACGAACGACGTCTCGTGGGACGGCCAGACCATGATCTACGAGGGCGGCAACCTGCTCGTCGAGACCGAGCGCTTCCCCGACGGGCCGCGCCACTCGATCGCCGACGTCGACCTCGACCGCCTGCGCCAGGACCGGCTGCGCCAGGGCACCTTCGACGACAACCGCAGGGCGACGGGAGCGGATGCTGCGTTCCGCACCGTGCACTTCCGGCTCGACCCGCCGCGCACCGACGTGGGACTGCGCCGCACGCTCGACCGGTTCCCGTTCGTGCCCGACGACCCCGCCCGCCTGGCGCAGGACTGCTACGAGGCGTTCAACATCCAGGTGTCGGGCCTCGTCCAGCGCATGCGGGCGATCGGCGGCCCGAAGCCCGTCATCGGCGTGTCGGGCGGCCTCGACTCGACGCACGCGCTGCTCGTCGTCGCGCGCGCGATGGATCTGATGGGCCGCCCGCGCAGCGACATCCTCGCGTACACGATGCCGGGCTTCGCAACGAGCGAGCACACGAAATCGAACGCGATCGCCCTCGCCGAATCGGTCGGGGCCTCGATCGAGACGATCGACATCCGCCCGCTCGCGATCGAGATGCTCGAGAGGCTCGACCACCCGTTCGCCGGCGGCGAGCCCGTGCACGACATCACGTTCGAGAACGTGCAGGCGGGTTTGCGCACCGACTACCTCTTCCGCCTCGCCAACCACCACGGCGGCATGGTGATCGGCACGTCCGACCTCTCCGAGCTCGCGCTCGGCTGGGCGACGTACGGGGTCGGCGACCACATGAGCCACTACACCGTCAACGCCGGCGTGCCGAAGACCCTCATCCAGCACCTGATCCGGTGGGTGATCTCGCACCGCGGCGACGAGGGCGGATCCACCGACCTCAGCGACGACGCGCGCGCGGTGCTGCAGTCGGTGCTCGACACCGAGATCTCGCCCGAACTCGTGCCTGCCGGGCAGGACGGCAAGATGCAGTCCACCGAGGACCGCATCGGGCCGTATGCGCTGCACGACTTCGCGCTCTTCCACATCCTCCGGTACGGATTCCGGCCCTCGAAGATCGCCTACCTCGCCGCGCACGCGTGGGGCGACGCGCAGGCGGGCGCGTGGCCTCCCGGCTTCCCCGACGAGGACCGCTACGCCTACGACCTGCCCGCCGTCGCGAAGTGGCTGCAGGTGTTCCTGAAGCGCTACTTCGCGTTCGCGCAGTTCAAGCGCTCCGCGATCCCCAACGGCCCGAAGGTCTCCCCCGCGGGGTCGCTGTCGCCGCGCGGCGACTGGCGCGCCCCGTCCGACGGCAACGCCCGCGTCTGGCTCGCAGAGCTGAAGGCCGCTCTCCCGGATCTCGTGAACGACTGAGGATCACGGATGCTGCGGCCCGCAGCATCCGTTCCCCTCGACCGGCTCCGTCAGGCGGGCGCCTGCGCGTATGCCAGCGTGATGATCCAGCTGTCCCGGGAGAGATCCGCGAGCTGATAGAAGACCTTGCGGTCGGGGATCCACCCCTTCGCGAGCGGGCTGTCGAGCCGGACGTGATCGGCGGCGACGCGCGCGCCGCGGCCGTCGGCATCGCGCACGGCCTGCACGCGGGTCCAGTGGGCGAGGAGCTTGCCGAGGTCGTTCTCGTCGAAGAGATGCGAGTGCCGCTTCATGAGGTGCAGCTCGGCGTCGTCGGGGTGCGCGTCGCGCAGGTCGAGCCCGAGGGATGCGTCGGCGTCGGCGACCGCGACGACGGTGGCCGCGCGGAAGTTGACGTTGCGGATCTTCAGCGGCAGCTCGGCGCCGTCGACCTCGGCGATCAGCTGGGTGTGGAAGCCGAACGTCCGGGGAGCCTCGCGCTCGACGCGCACGTCCTTCGGCTCGACGCCGAGCTGCGCCGCAACGATCTCCTTCGCGAGCACGCGTTTGCGGTCGTGGTCCGAGAGCTTGGGGTCCCAGCCGAGCCGGGCGGTGATCCCTGCCGGAGTCTCGAGAAGCACCGATTGCATGATCCACCTCTTTCTCCGCGGACCGTCCGCCCCTCCATCCTGTCGCGCGGCCGGGCGGTGAGGAAGATCGCCACGCCCCTCCTCCCCTCCTCGTCTGCGCCGAAACACGGGTCGGTGACGACGACACTCCGGTGACGGATGCTGCGGCCCGGGGTGTCGCGTGACGCGCCGGTCTTTCGGCACAGGAACGGAGTCCGGTGGTCGGCACCGAGCGGGCGCGTCAACCCCCTCACGGCACCACCGCCCGATGGAAGGATGGACGTATGGCGAGGCGGGCGACGGTGATCGGCAGCGGTCCCAACGGGCTGTCGGCCGCGGTCGCGCTCGCGCGCGCCGGGTACGAGGTCCGGGTGCTCGAAGCGGCCGCGACCATCGGCGGCGGCGTGCGCACCTCGCCGCTCACGCTCCCCGGGTTCCGCCATGATGTGTGCTCCGCGGTGCACCCGGCGGCGCTCTCGTCCCCGTTCTTCCGCGCGTTCGGCATCCACGAGCGGGTCGGCTGGATCCACCCGCTCGCGTCCTACGCGCAACCGCTCGACGACGGCCGGGCGGCGATCGCGTGGCGCGACATCGAGCGCACCGCCGATGCGCTCGGCCCCGACGGCCGCGCGTGGCGGGGTGTGCTGCGACCGCTCAGCCGGCATCTCGGCGGACTGGTCGACTTCACCGGCTCGCAGCTGCTGCGGTGGCCGCGGCATCCGGTCACGACCGTCCGGTTCGGGCTGCGCGCCCTGCAGCTCGGCACGCGGCTCGGGCGCGGAACGTTCCGCACCGAGGAGGCGAACGCGCTTCTCGCGGGCGTGCTCGCCCATGCGAACACCCCGATGCCCTCGCTCGGAGGGTCGGCGTCGGGGCTGTTCCTCGCGGCGCACGGCCACTCCGCCGACGGCTGGGCGTTTCCGCGCGGCGGCTCGCAGGCCATCGCGGACGCCCTCGCCGCCGACCTGAACGCGCACGGCGGCGCCGTCGAGACGGGGACGCGGGTGCAGTCGCT
>DATEOM010000085.1:0-6005 GCA_035274105.1 Microbacterium sp. | reverse complement strand
CGTGCCTTCGCCAAGGCACACCCTCTTCTCGTGATCAAGGGCGGTTTCTTCGACGGAAACCCCCTGAGCGCTGACGAGGTCAACAAGCTCGCCGACCTCGAGAGCCGTGAAGTCCTGCTGGCGAAGCTCGCCGGCGCGATGAAGGCCTCGATGACCAAGGCGGCATACGTCTTCAATGCGCTTCCGTCGAAGGCCGTCCGCACGGTCGACGCGCTGCGCGAGAAGCAGGAGTCCGCGGCCTGATAACGGCCTCGGCATAGCAAACCACTATCAAGGAGAATCATCATGGCAAAGCTCAGCACTGAGGAGCTGCTCGACGCGTTCAAGGAGCTCACGCTCATCGAGCTCAGCGAGTTCGTCAAGGCGTTCGAGGAGACCTTCGACGTCACCGCCGCCGCCCCGGTCGCGGTTGCCGCTGCGGGTGCCCCCGCCGGTGCCGCTCCGGAAGAGGCCGAGGAGAAGGACTCGTTCGACGTCGTCCTCGAGGCCGCCGGCGACAAGAAGATCCAGGTCATCAAGGTCGTCCGCGAGCTCACCTCGCTCGGCCTGGGTGAGGCGAAGGCCGTCGTCGACGGTGCTCCGAAGGCCGTCCTCGAGGGCGCCAACAAGGAGACCGCCGACAAGGCGAAGGCCGCTCTCGAAGAGGCCGGCGCGACGGTTACCCTCAAGTAATCCCGCGCTGCTTCTGCAGCGATCCACGAAGGCCCCGGATGCTCGGCATCCGGGGCCTTCGTCGTGCGAGCTTCAGGCGGTGCCGAGGGGCCCGACGCCGATGACCGCCGACGCGTCGTCGTCGACCGGGGCGGTGGAGTTGCGCACGACGAGCGGCGACGACTCGTACAGGCGGTGGGTCGGCGCGTCGGGGTCGTCGAGCTGCCACATCAGCAGCTGCACGGCGGCGCGCCCCTGCTGGTGCGGACGCTGCTGCAGGGTGGTGAGTGAGAACATGTCGGCGTAGGCGTGGTCGTCGATGCCGACCACGCTGAGCCGCTCCGGAACCCGGATGCCCAGCCGGCGCGCGGCGATGATCGCGCCGACGGCGACCTCGTCGCACACCCCGACGATCGCGGTCGGCCGGGTGCGGCGATCGCCGAGCAGCTCGACGGCGGCGCCGTAGCCGCCGGGCATCGTCACCTCGGACTGGACATGGCGAGCGGATGCCTCGAGCCCGGCCTCGCGCATCGCCGAGAGATACCCTTCCAGGCGCCGGCCGTCGCCGAAGCTGGTGTGTCGGCCGTCTGGGTCGCCGCCGAGGCAGACGATCTCGCGATGCCCCAGGCCGAGAAGGTGGTCGGTGGCGATGCGCGCCGCCGCCTGGTCGTCGATCGACACCGCGTTGGTGCCGACGTCGTACCCGCCGACCGCCACCACCGGCTTGCCGAAGGCGACGAGCCGTTCCAGCTCGCGCGCACTGGGCTCGATGCCGACCGCGATCAGCCCGTCGAACCTCTTTCGCGCGAGGAAGTGCTCGAACATCTCGCGGCGCGCAGCCGACTCGGGCGGCGCCCCGTAGAGGGCGAGGTCGTACCGGCGCTCCAGCAGTGCATCCTGGATGCCCTCGAGCACCTGCGCGAAGAACCATCGGTCGAGCGAGGGCATCACGACGCCCACGGTCTGCGTGCGTCCCGTGACCAGGCTCACCGCGCTCGTGGTGGGCACGTAGCCCAGGGCGGCCGCGGCATCCCTCACCCGCTGGCGGGTCCCGGCGGAGACGTAGCCCGAGCCGGTGAGCGCGCGCGAGGCCGTCGACTTCGAGACGCCGGCCGCCCGCGCCACTTCGGCGATGCCCGCCATCGGGTCCTCCTCGCCCTCCCGGGGACTCCACCGTCACCCGGATCTGGAACCGGTTCCAGGGCTCATTGTGCCCGGAACGCGCATCGGGCGCTAGCACAGATTCGGTATTTACCGACTTGTGATGCGGGGTCATTGTGTGCTCTCGCGGCATCCCCTAGTTTGAGCATGGAATCGGTTCCCGATCTCACATGGGCGGAGCCCGAGAGGCGTGGCTCTGCGAACTCGAAGAGGAGGCAGACACATGACTGCACTGCGATCACGTCGTCGACACGGCTACATCGCGCTGGGACTGACGGCTGTCGCGGCACTCACCCTCGCCGGATGCGCCGAGGGCGGCGACGACGGCGGCGACAGCGGCTCGGTCGAAGGAGAGACCGTCGAGATCGCCGGCGGCATCATCGGCTCGGAGGCGGAGGCCCTCCAGAAGGTGTTCGACGACTACAGCGAAGAATCCGGCATCACCATCAACTACACGGGCGACAAGGGCTTCGAGGGCAACATCGTCACCAAAGTGACGGGTGGTTCCGCGCCCGACATCGCGATCGTGCCGCAACCCGGTCTCTTCCGCACGCTCGTCGGCACGGGCGAGGTCAAAGAAGCCACGTCCGAGGTCGAGGCCAACGTCGACGAGTACTGGGCCCCACTGTGGAAGGACTACGGCACCGTCGACGGCACGTTCTATGCCGCGCCGATGCTGGCGAACCTCAAGGGTTACGTCTACTACTCGCCGAAGAGCTTCGAGGAGTGGGGTGTGGAGGTCCCGACGACGTGGGATGAGCTCATCACGTTGACCGACACGATTCGCGAGAAGACCGGCCAGCCGCCGTGGTGCGCAGGATTCTTCTCCGAGGCGGCATCGGGATGGCCGGGCACCGACTGGGTGGAGGACCTCGTGCTGCGTCAGGCCGGGCCGGACGTCTACGACGGCTGGGCCGCCGGTGATGTCCCCTTCACCGACCCCGACATCGAGGCGGCGTTCGACTCCGTCGGCGAGATTCTGCAGAACCCCGACTACGTCAACGCGGGATTCGGCGACATCAAGACGATCAACTCGACGGCGTACGGAGACCCGATCGCGGCGGCGGTCGCCAACGGCACATGCGCGCTGACCCACCAGGGCTCGTTCCTCACCGCGAATTTCCTCACCGCGAAGACCGCGGACGGGGCGACTCCGGAGGTCGCGCCTGACGGCGACATCTACGCGTTCATCCTCCCCGGACCGAGCGCGGGCGAGCTCGCGGTCGAAGGCGGCGGCGAGTTCGTCACCCCGTTCTCGGACGACGCGGCGACGCAGCAGGTGCTCGAGTACATGTCGACGCCCGAATTCGCCGATGCGCGCGTGTCTCTCGGCGGCGCCATCTCGGCCAACACCGGCGCAGACCCGTCGCTGGCGTCGAGTGAATTCCTGACCGAGGCGATGACGATCGTGCAGGACCCGAATACGGTGTTCCGCTTCGACGCCTCCGACCTGATGCCGGCGACCGTCGGCTCGGGTTCCTTCTGGCGCGGCATGGTCGACTGGATCGACGGCAAGCCGACGCCGGAGGTTCTGGAGAACATCCAGGCGGGATACCAGGACTGATCCACCGCGCCCTGGTGCCGGGTCCACGCGCTCGCTGCGCGGACCCGGCACCGAGGTGATTCATCCGTCGACGTCGACGGGGGAAGGCAGAACATGTCTCAGACCACAACAGCGGCGGCCGACGAGGCGCAGGCGACGCCGCCGCCCGCACGCGGAGGCCGCAAACCTCCCTCGCGGAGGACGACGCGACTCGTGGTCACGATCGGGCTCATCCTGATCGCGGCGCTGATCGTGTTCCTCGTCCTGAGCCCGCCGAACCCGGACGCACGACCCGTCTCGCTCGGGTTCTCGTACAACTCCTTCTTCCAGTGGATCGGCAACATGGGGCCGATCGTCCAGATCCCCATCATCCTGGTGATCTTCGCGGCCGTGGTCGGCATTCTCCTAGTCCTGATCGAGTACGCACCGCGCGCCGGCAGGGGCTATTTCTGGCTGCGGCTCATCTCGTGCTTCGCGATCCCGTTCCTCGCGTTCATGATGCTGCGGCCGTACCAGGGCGCCGTGATCTACGTGATCGCGATCGCCCTCATCGCCGGCGGCCTGCTGTTCTGGGCTGACTACCGGGCGAGCGAAGGCGCCGGCTATCTCTACCAGCTGACGCTCTTCATGGCGCCCGCCGCCATCGCGATCCTCGTCGGTCTCGTCTATCCGAGCGTCGCGACGATCATCCAGTCGTTCTTCGACAAGACCGGCGAGAACTTCGTCGGGCTGGAGAACTACGTGTGGGCGTTCACGAATCCACAGGGGTTCTGGTCGATCATCAACACGCTCATCTGGGCGATCTTCGCCCCGATCTTCGCGACGGTCGTCGGCCTGGCGTACGCCGCCTTCATGGAGCGGGCGCGCGGCGAGCGGCTGCTGAAGGTTCTGGTGTTCATGCCGTTCGCGATCGCGCCAGTGAGCATCAGCCTCATCTGGAAGTTCGTCTACGACTACCGGCAGGGCGACCAGATCGGCACGCTCAACGCGATCGTGGTGGCGTTCGGCGGCCAGCCCGTGCCCTGGCTGGACATCTGGCCGCTCGTCAACACGTTCTGCCTGCTGTTCGCCTTCGTCTGGGCGCAGACCGGATTCGCGATGGTCGTGCTCTCCGCGGCGATGAAGGCGGTGCCGGTGGAGCAGCTCGAGGCGGCGCAGCTCGACGGCACGTCGCCCTGGCAGCGTTTCATCAACGTCACCGTGCCCGGCATCCGCACGTCGATCATCGTCGTGCTGACGACCATCACGATCGCCGCACTGAAGCTCTACGACATCGTGGCGGTGATGACCGGCGGACGAGCCAACTCGACCGTCCTCGGATTCGAGATGGTCAACCAGCAGCAGCGGTTCCAGAGCTACGGTCACTCGGCGGCGCTCGCCGTGCTGATCTTCATCTTCGTGACGCCGCTCATCATCTACAACGTGTTGCAGCTGCGCAAGCGGAGGGAGGTGCGGTGATGACTGCCGTCGACTCCAAGACCACTCCGGAGGTCTCGAAGGCCGAGGCTCGGAGGGTCGCGCGCGAGACCCGGCGCAACGAGGCGCTGGCGCACAAGCGTCTGACGTCGCCGCTTGCCACGGTCTTCGCGGTCGCCATCGCGTTCCTGTGGACGATCCCGACGCTCGGTCTGCTCATCACGTCGTTCCGGCCGGGCGCGGATTCTGCGACGACGGGCTGGTGGACGGTCTTCACCAATCCCGACTTCACGCTCGGCAACTACCAGGACGCGCTGACGTCCGGTGGCACCGCCCTGACGCTCGGGGAGTCGTTCCTCAACTCGCTCGCGATCACGATCCCGGTCACGATCTTCGCCTTAGCGGTCGCATCACTGGCCGCCTACGCGTTCGCGTGGATGGACTTCAAGGGACGCGGTTTCCTGTTCGTCGCCGTGTTCGCCCTCCAGATCGTCCCGATCCAGATGGCTCTCGTGCCCCTCCTGAGCCTGTTCTCACGGGGACTCGAGATCGGCGACGTGCAGATCTTCCCGGGCCTCGAGATGCGGGAGGTCGACCACAGCTTCGCGACGGTATGGATCGCTCACGTCATCTTCGCGATGCCGCTGGCGATCTTCCTGCTGCACAACTTCATCTCGGAGATCCCCACCGACGTGATCGAGGCAGCGCGCGTCGACGGCGCGGGGCACGGGCAGATCTTCTTCCGGATCATCCTGCCGCTGGCGACGCCGGCGCTCGCCTCGTTCGCGATCCTGGAGTTCATCTGGGTGTGGAACGACCTTCTGGTCGCGACCATCTTCGCTCCGACGACGTCGCTGCCGATGACCCAGACGCTGAATTCGCTGTCGGGCACGTGGGGCAACCAGTGGTACCTGACGTCCGCCGGCGCATTCATCCTGCTGTTCGTGCCCATCATCGTGTTCCTCGCACTGCAGCGGTTCTTCGTGCGCGGACTGATGGCCGGCGCGACGAAGGGCTGACACGCCAGAAACGGATGCCGCGGGCCCGCGTCTCACGCAGGCTCGCGGCATCCGTCTCTGATCTCGCGGCGAAGCGACGTCAGCCGGTGCAGCCGAGGCGGTTCTGGATCGATGTCATCGCGTCGATCTCGGCGGCCTGACCGTTCTTGATGGCGGTCGCCACCTCGAGGGCGCGCGGGTCGGTGCCGAGCTCGAGGAGGGCTTCGGCCATGGGG
>DATEOM010000084.1:0-3945 GCA_035274105.1 Microbacterium sp. | reverse complement strand
GTGATCACGTCCGCATAGCGCGTGACGGACCAGAACCCTGCTCCGCCGTTCGGTTCGTCGTTCCAGTGGAGCGGATCCTCTTCTCGGAGAACACGGAATTGCTCGTTCTCCCGCCCCGCGATGAAGGGTGCGAGATCCATGAGGTCTATGGCCGTTGCGGTGCTCATGTGGTGACTCTCCTTTGAGCCTCGTGCTGCGTCGAGGACATTCACGTCAGAAAACGTTTGGTCCAACCATAGCATTGTTGTATGGTTTACTACAACACCGTAGCCGGGTTCCACGACGGAGCCAACCATGGTCAAAGGAGACACGTGGAAATCCACGACACGATATATATCGATGGCGACTGGGTGCCGTCGACGGCGTCCGCTCGGCTGGACGTGGTCGACCCGTACGCCGAGGCCACGATCGCTCGCGTCCCCGACGGCGCCGCGGCGGACATCGACGCCGCCGTCCGCGCGGCGGCCCGCGCGTTTCCGGCATGGCGCGACACGAGCGTGGCCGAGCGGGCGCGGCTGATCGGAGAACTCGCCAACGAGATAGAGCGCCGAGCCGACGAGATCGCTCGCCTCATCACGAGCGAGAACGGCACGCCCATCACGGAGGCGACCTACTCCCCCCTCCAGGCAGCGACCCACCTCCGGCTTGTCGCCGGCCTGGGAGCGGAAGTCTTCGCGGAGGACGAGCGAGCGAACCCGATGTCTGCCGGCCGCTCACTGGTGACGCGCCTTCCTCTCGGCGTCGCGGGACTGATCACGCCGTGGAACTACCCGCTGAGCCTCATCGTGGTCAAGCTGGCACCCGCGCTGATCGCGGGGTGCACCGTGGTCATCAAGCCCGCCCCGGAGACGCCGCTCGCGGCCCGTGCGCTTATGGAGGCGGTGCATGCCGTCGGCTTTCCCGCCGGCGTGGTGAACCTCGTCACCGGCGGCGTCGAGGCCGGTAAGTCGCTGGTCGAGCACCCGCAGGTCGCCAAGATCTCGTTCACGGGTTCGACCCCGGCCGGCCGGTGGATCGGCGAGACCACGGGACGACTCTTGCGCCCGGCGACGCTCGAGCTCGGCGGCAAGTCGCCGGCTGTGGTGCTGCCCGACGCCTCCGCCGAGGTGCTCGCCGCGAACATCCTCAAGGTCTCGATGCGCAACACGGGTCAGACCTGCAAGGCGTGCACGCGACTGATCGTCCCCGCCGACCGTGCGAAGGAACTCACCGAACTGGTGGCGAGCGTCGTCGCAGCGGCTCCGATCGGCGACCCCTCCGACCCGCGCACCTATTTCGGGCCGCTCGTGTCGCAGCGTCACCGCGATCGGGTGCGTGACTACATCGAGTTGGGCGCGAAAGAGGGTGCACGCGCCGTGACCGGAGGCGGATCCGCGTCGCCCTTCGATCGGGGCTTCTTCGTGCAGCCGACGGTCTTCGACCAGGTCGACCCGCAGATGCGGATCGCCCGCGAAGAGATCTTCGGTCCGGTGCTGTCGGTGCTCACGTACCGCGACGTCGACGACGCCATCCGGATCGCGAACGACTCGCCGTTCGGGCTCGCCGGTGCCGTCTTCGGCGAGGACGAGGATGCCGCGACCGCCGTCGCTCGGCGGATCGACAGCGGAAACATCGGTATCAACCATTACGGCTCCAATGCTGCGGCGCCCTTCAGCGGGCACAAGGACAGCGGCCTCGGCACCGAGTTCGGCATCGAGGGTCTCGGCTCTTATCTCTCGTACACATCGATTCACTACACCGCCTGATGAGGAGATCAACAATGCGCGCAGCAGTCATGTGGGAAGCGGGCGGGGCCTTCGACGTCCGAGAAGTCGAGCTCGCGGCGCCGGGGCCGCACGAAGTCGTCGTCCGGCTCCACGCTGCCGGCGTGTGCGCTTCGGACCTCTCGCTCACGACCGTATTCGGGCAGCCGACGCCGGTGGTGCTCGGGCACGAAGGCGCCGGCGTCATCGCCGAGGTCGGGTCGGAGGTCGAGAAGCTGAAGGTCGGCGACCGCGTGGTCGTTCTGTGGGTCGCACCGTGCGGCCACTGCCGCCCGTGCCTTCGCGGTGACGAGTATCTGTGCGCCAATCGCAGTTCGACGGCGGATGCCCGCGCCGGACGGGAGCACACCTCCACGCACCGCCTCTCGGTCGACGGACAGGCCGCCCACCAAGGGATGAAGACGGCGACGTTCGCGGAGCAGACGCTGCTGCCCGAGAATGCGGTGCTGAAGATCGCCGACGACCTGCCGTTCGACGTCGCGGCGATGTTCGGCTGCGCCACCGCCACGGGTGCCGGTGCCGCGCTGCGCAGCGCTCGCGTGCAGCCGGGCCAGAGCGTCGCGATCATCGGCTGCGGCGCCATCGGTCTCAACGCCCTCCTCGGCGCGATCGTCGCAGGGGCGGGCGAGCTGATCGCCGTGGATCCGATGGACGGGCGCCAGGAGTTCGCTCTCTCCCTCGGGGCGACACGGGCGGTGTCGCCCGAGGAATTTGCCGCGTCCGCTCGTGACTTCGACGTCGTCATCGACGCTGTGGGCGCTCCGACGACAGTGCGCACGGCATGGAAGGCGGTCCGCAAGGGCGGCACCGTCACCGTCGTCGGCGCCGGCGCACCGGGCGCCGTCGTGGAGATCCCCGCGTACGAGCTGTTCCACGACGACAAGAAGCTCACTGGCAGCTTCCACGGCGGAATCAGCATGCGCCGCGACCTCCCGATGCTGACCGACCTCTGGCGGGCAGGACGACTCCCAGTCGAGAAGCTCATGACCGGCACCGCGGAGCTGGCAGACATCAACCGCGTCGTCGCGGACCAGCGCTCCGGTGCTGTCGTGCGCACGCCCATACACATCGATTGAACCCCACTCGCGGGCACCGCAGCCCGTGACGTTCACACAGGAAACGAGGACATCATGAAAGTCAACATCATCTTCGGCACCGAGAGCGGCGAGAGCGAGCTCAAGGCGGAGGAGATCTCGGAAGCACTCGGCGACGAGTTCGACACGACCATCGAGAACATGGCCGACGTTGACACCACCGCTTTGGACACGGACGCGTTCTGCATCGTCGTGTGCTCCACATACGGCGAGGGCGACCTGCCTCACAGCGCCATCCCCTTTCACGAAGCTCTGACTGCTCAACGGCCCGACCTGTCCGGGCTCAAGTACGCCGTGTTCGGCCGCGGTGACCGCTCGTACGCCAACACCTACAGCCGGGGCAGCGAGCACATCGACGAGCTCCTGCGCGAGCTTGGGGCCGACCGCGTCGGCGAATACGGCCGCGACGACGCCGGCGACTGGAATGCGCCAGCTGACCTCGCCGCACAGTGGACGCGATCCATCGTCCCCTTCATCAGGAACTGAGAGAGAACGGACCGAGCATGCGAATCTTGATCATCGGCGGCGGCCTGGCCGGCCTCCGCACGGCCGAGGACCTGCGGCGTCGGGGATACGCCGATGCCATCACCGTCGTCTCGGACGAGACCGAGCTGCCCTACAACCGTCCCCCGCTTTCGAAGGAGCTGCTCTGGGGCGGTGTGACGGCCGAAGAATGCGCCTTCGGGGTCAGCGAGGCCGCCGCTGACGTGGAGTGGCTGCTCGGACGACGTGCGACCGCCGCCGACCTCGACGGTCGCACAGTGACGCTAGACGACGGCGAGAAGATCTCATACGACGGTCTGGTCGTCGCGACGGGAGTGACGTCGCGACGCCTGCCGTTCCCCGGGCCGACGGAAGGCCGGGTCGTGCTGCGGAGCCTCGACGACGCCCGCTACCTGAAGGAGCAGCTGACGCCGCGGAAGCGTCTAGTCATCCTCGGAGCCGGTTTCATCGGCTGCGAGGTGGCCCGCACCGCGGTGAAGCTCGGTCTGCAGGTCGACATCGTCGCGCTGGACGAAGCACCGATGGTCCTTGCGCTCGGCAAGGAGGTGGGCGAAGAGATCCGCCGCCGCCACGAGGCCGCGGGA
>DATEOM010000083.1:0-3284 GCA_035274105.1 Microbacterium sp. | reverse complement strand
CCGCGCGAGCCAGTTCTCGGTGCTGGTGCGCGAACTCGTCGCCGAGGGGTGCCGCGTCGTGTCCTTCGATGCGCCCGCGCACGGGGGATCCGGCGGTCGCCGCACGTATCTCGTCGACTGGCTCGCGGTGTTCGCCGCGCTGCAGGAGCGCCACGGAGCGTTCGACGCGATGGTCGGGCACTCGTTCGGCGGGTTCGCGACCCTCGTCGGCGTCGCCGGTGGTATCGACGCCGCGCGCGTCGTCAGCATCGCCGCGCCCGCCGATGCCGACCTGCTGCTGAACCAGTTCCAGAGCATGCTCGGCTACCCCGACGCGGTCGCGGCGAGCATGCGCGAGCTCTTCGCGACGCGGTACTTCCCCGGCGAGCCCGACCCGTTCGCCTGGCTCTCGAGCGTGCGGCGCCCGCTTCCGGCCGCAGTGCCGCTTCTCGTCGTCCACGACCACGGCGACCGCGTTGTGCCGTTCGGCGAGGCCGGCCGGATCGTGGCCGCCCACCCCGGGTCGGAGCTGCTCGCGACCACGGGCCTCGGGCACAACCGCATCCTCACCGACGACATGGTGCTCGACGCCGTGCTGGACCACGTCCGCGCGCCGCTCGCGGAGGTCGTGTCGGCCGAGGCCGAGGAGTTCAGCGCGGTCGCGGTCGCCGCATAGCGCGAATCAGAAGAGCCGAGCGGATGCCTCGGCCCCAGGCTGCGACCGGGAAGACGCGGCTCGTAACGACGTCGCGGCGGCACGCCCTCGCGAGGTCACGACGATCGGCGGCGCGCTGCGCGCATCGGTACGATCGGCGAGACCCGCCACGGGTGCGCCGCGCGGATTCTCCTCCTCGGCGTGTCCGTCGAGGCCGTGGACGCGCAGCAGCGGGCGCACCCGCTTCGCGAGCCACGAGCGATAGGCCTTCGGTGCGTACGCCGTCGCGCCGGGATAGAGCCCCCGATACGACGACACCAGCTCGGGGTGCCGCTCGGCGAGCCACTGGAGGAACCACTGCTTCGCCCCGGGCCGCAGGTGCAGCGCGCCGTAGACGACCCGCACGGCGCCTGCTTCCTTGATGCGGGACAGAGCGTGGTCGATCGCCGCGATGGAATCGGTGAGATGGGGGATGATCGGCATCAGGAACACCGTGACGCGGAATCCCGCCTCGGTCGCGGCGCGCACGGTCTCGAGCCGGGCAGTCGCGTTGGGTGTGCCGGGCTCGATGAGATGCTGCAGCTCGTCGTCGAACACCGCGATCGACATCGCGAGCGTCACGTGCACCTGCGTGGCGGCGTCTTTCAACAGGGGCAGATCCCGCCGGAGTAGCGTGCCCTTCGTGAGGATCGAGAACGGTGTGCCCGACTCCGTGAGTGCCGACATGATCCCCGGCATCAGCTTGTAGCGACCCTCAGCGCGCTGGTACGGGTCGGTGTTCGTGCCGAGCATGACCGGTTCGTTGTGCCAGCTGCCCCGCCGCAGCTCCTTCTCGAGCACCTCGGCGACGTTCACCTTCACCACGACCTGCGTGTCGAAGTCTCGCCCCGCATCGAGCTCGAGGTACTCGTGGGTGCCCCGGGCGAAGCAGTTGTGGCTCACAACGCCGTTCGCGATGAAGTCGCCGGTGGACGTCGTGATGTCGACCATGTCGATCGTCTCGCCGAGGTCTTCGATCGACACGATGCGCAGGTCTGCAACAGACTTGATCGCGGTCCCCAGAATGCTCAGCTTGCGACTGATAGCGGGGCGTGCGATAGCGAAGAAGCGCTGGATCGACGGCAGTCCGCCAGTTACTCGCACCGGCACGACACCATTCGGTCGGATCCCCTCGATCTGATGTGGAATCGAGTGAGTGTCAAGTGCTTCGCTTGTAAGTTTGATGATCTGGTCATCCTTGTTGGAAACGCGGAGTATTCCTCGCGAGTAGGAGCCTTCCGCGTCGAACAACCCTGCCATGAAGCCGGCCTGCCACTCGCTTGACCTGAAGTCTGGTGTGCGAACGAGATCCTCGATGGATGCGACGTCGGCCTTTCGGCCCGTGTGAATCGCGGTCATCATTCGCCGGGTCGCTGATGCCGGAGCAAAAGGTCGCGTGTGGGTGACAATACCTTCAGCAGCGAGCATCGTTCGGGTGCGGTCAAGAGCTTCGAGATCCGCGAGAGCGAGACGGAACTGATGTACCTCGCGCGCACGTCCGTCCTTGGGATATGCGCGATGAAAGATCATTCCGTCGCCCCTGATCATCCCCGTGAGGTATCCCCGGCGATAGTCAGCCGTTTCGATGCGCTCTCGACACGCGTTGATGTCGAGCCCGAACCCCTGGAGTCGAAGTCCCGGCGTGAGGTAGGGGCGGCGAGCCGCTCCGTTCATCGCACCGATTACATGCTTCCAGCCCCTGTTGGTCAGGAAGCGGTGGTCTGCGCTGGTCACGAGCTCCGTGCCGTCGGCGAGTGACACGCGGTAGGCGCGCTTGCGGCTGGTCCACTTGGCCAGGACTCGCGCTTCTGTGTACCGGCGGTAGCTTCCCTCCTCGCGCGTACCGACGATCTCGTCACCGACCGAGATATCGCTGATCGGGCGGTGGCGGCCGTCGGCCACCAGCACGAGGGTGTCTGGCGATACGCAGTATGTGCAAGCATGACTGCATCCCCGATACGGGTTCACGGTCCAGTCGAACGGCATGGCCGAGGCGCTGGGCACGTGGTTGAGGGCGGACTTGCAGAGCACTTCGTGGAACGTCACCCCGGCGAACTCGGGAGTGGTCACCGAGCGCACCAGGCCGTTGAGCTGTTCGAGGCCAGGCAGGGCCGCAGCATCCGCCACACCCAGCTCCTGACCCTGCCACCGCATGCATCCATGAGAACAAAGCTTCGAAGTTAAGTCAAGCCTTGCAAGGCCGTGTCTAGAACATCGACGAGATGGATGCTGCCTGCCTGGCCAAAACGGGCCGTCACAGGTCAGAATGGCAGACGTGACGGAGCCTGGCCGGCTCGCTACCCCCCGAGCCGTCCCCGAGACTCGTCGCGCCGCCCGAGCGATGCGCGAGGAGGCTGAGAGGCGTGCCCGCGCGGCGGAGGCCGCCCCGGCCGCGTCTGCCGTCGACGCCGGCGAAGCCGATGACTTCGTGGCCTTCGAACTGCCCAGCGACGACTTCGTGCCGGGGTCGATTTCGGCGGGCGCACCCTCCATGCTGCCGCTCGAGCTGCGTCCCACGGGCGCCGCGCTGCAACGCACCGACTCGACGCCGCAACGCACCGACTCCGCGCCGCAACGCACCGAGTCGACGCCGCAGCGGAGCGACTCGACG
>DATEOM010000082.1:0-4947 GCA_035274105.1 Microbacterium sp. | reverse complement strand
GCAGCACCACCTGCGCTTCCCGGTCGAGCTCGCCCCGCACGCGGGCGGTGTCGAGCGCGATGCGCGCCGCACCGTGTTCGCGGAATCGCTCGACGAGCCGCTCGACGGCCGCACCGAACGCCGGCTCACGCGGCACCGCCGCGGTGCGGGCCACGAGCGCGCGGGCCTCGCCCAACGCGTCGCGCGCGACCTGCTCGACGGTCGCGATAGTGGTCGCCGCAGCTTCCGTCTGCCCTTCCCGAGACTGCCGCCCCGCCCGCTCGGCGAAGATCACGAGGCCCGCGAGCGTCTGCGCGAGGGTGTCGTGGATGTCGCGGGCGAGCCGCTCGCGCTCGGCCGAGGCGCCGCGCTCCCTGCTGAGAGCCTCGACCTGTGTCTGCGCCGCAGTCAGTTCCGCGAGCAGGCGCTCGCGCTCCTCGCCGTACTCGGCGATGCGCGCGATCCACAAGCCGATCGCGATCGCGAACGAGAGCGAGAAGACCGCGGTCGTGGCGCCGGCGAGGAAGGAATCCAGATTCGGGCCGTAGCCGAAGCTCGCCCCGACGAACACGCTCCCGGCGATGACCGCCGACCCGCCGATCCCGCGCTTGCGCGAGTCGCCGATCACCCAGACGAGCGGGTACGCGAGGGTCTGGAGCATCGCCATGAACGGCGCCGCGCCCGCGCCGATCCCCGCGGCCACGGCTGCCACCGACAGGAAAGCGGGGTAGCGCCAGGCCGCGCGCGGCGGCTCGATCGCCTCGCGGCCGATCAGTGCGTAGCCGAGCACGAAGAGGCCGATCGACGCGAGCGCGATCGCCGTCCGGGCGGCGCCGTCGGGCGGGAAGAGGAAGACGAGAGCGATCGCGATGACGGCCGACACGATCGACACGATCGCGTCCCATCCCCGCTTCGTCAGCATCGTTCCTCTTCCCGTCGGCTCATCGGCAGGCTACGCGTCGCGCCGGATCCAGCGGAAGGTGAGGCGCGAGAGCACCAGACCCACGACGAGCCAGATGCCGAGCGCGACCGCGACGCCCGCGAGATTCCACTCGCCGTTCTGCTCGAGCGTCGCGTACTCGTCGGGCAGGAACACGGCGCGCATGCCCTGGGCCATCCATTTCAGCGGGAAGAGGCCTGCGACGTTCTGCAGCCACTCCGGAAGCTGCGAGAACGTGAGGTAGACGCCGGAGATGAACTGCAGCGCGAGCGCGATCGGCACCACCACGGCGGTCGCGCTCTTCGCGGTGCGCGGCACGGACGACAGCGCGACACCGAGGAGCGCCGACGTCGTGATGCCGAGCACGAACACCCACGCGAACGTCGCCCAGCGCGCAGGTTCGGTGGGCAGCTCGACGCCGAGCACCGTGGCGGCGAACACCAGCAGCAGCGCGGACTGCAGCACTCCGGTGACCAGCACCTGCCCGATCTTGCCGATGAAGTAGCTCACCGGCGACAGCGGCGTGCCGCCGAGTCGCTTGAGCATGCCGTCGGACCGCTCGATCGCGATGTCCATCGCGAGGTTCTGGAAGCCCGAGAGCAGCAGGCCCGCGGCGATCATGCCCGGCAGGTACAGCTCGGCCATCGAGATCGGCGGCACGCCGGGGGCGATCTGCACGTCGCCGTCCGATCCGAACGCGACGCTGAACAGGCCCAGCATGAAGACGGGGAAGAGGAACGTGAAGAACAGCGTGTCGCCCGAGCGGAAGTACTGCATGAGCTCGAACCGCGTCCGCCAGATTCCCACGCTCAGGATGCCGCGACGCGCACGAGGCGGACGGATGCCGACGGCCGGCGACTTCGCGACGGTGGCGCTCATCGCACCGCTCCCTTCTTCGCGGTGACCGCACCCGCGGCCGCATCCGGCGTGGCCTCCCCGACCATCTCGAGGTAGATGTCCTCGAGGCTCGGCCGGACGATCTCGAGCTCGGCGGGCGCCTCGCCCAGCCGCGCCGCAAGGGCGGTCGCGAACGCGAAGGGGTCCTCGGAGCGCTCGTGCCGCAGCATCCCGCTCTCCACCCACCGCACGATCGGAACCCGCGCCGCCTCGCCGCCGAACCCCGCGACGGGGCCGATCGCCTGCAGCCGGCCGGCGGCGATCACCGCCACGCGGTCGGCGAGCTGCGCGGCCTCGTCGAGGTAGTGCGTGGTCAGCACGATCGTGGTGCGCTCGGCCTGCAGGCGGCGGATCAGGTCCCAGAACTCACGACGCGCGTGCGGGTCGAAGCCCGTCGTGGGCTCGTCGAGGAACAGCAGCTCGGGGCGTCCGATGATGCCGAGGGCGACATCGACGCGCCGCTGCTGCCCGCCCGAGAGCTTCGAGATGCGCGTCTTCGCCTGCGCCTCGAGACCGACGGCCGCGATCACCTCGTCGACGTCGCGCGGGTCGGGGTAGAAGCCCGCGAACTGGCGCAGCTGCTCGCGGACCGTGACGAGTCCGGACTGGCCGGTCGACTGGAGCACGATGCCCAGTCGCGCCTTGAGGTCGAGCCCACCCGTAGCGGGGTCGACGCCGAGCACCTCGACGTCACCGCCGGTGCGCCGCCGGTACCCCTCAAGGATCTCGACGGTGGTCGACTTGCCGGCGCCGTTCGGCCCGAGGAGGGCGAACGTCTCGCCGCGCTCGATGTCGAACGACACCCCGTCGACGACCGTGCGGTCGCCGTAGGTCTTGCGCAGGTTCCGCACCCGCACCGCTTGTGTCTTCATGCTTCCAGCGTCGCGGAGGACGGATGCCGCGCCCAGCGGTCATCCGCAGGAGCCGGCATCCCCCATTCGGTGGATGCCGGCGTCCACCGCGCGCTCCCGCGTGGGGACGCGATCCGGTCAGTGACCGTGCGCGGCCGTCACCGACACCGCAACCGGAGCCGCGGCGACCGCCGCCTGCTCCTCGGCCCGCAGCAGGCGCTGACCGCGGATACCTCCGGCGAGCGCCCAGGCGAGCAGCCACACCCCTGAGCCGACCGTGACGATGAACGAGACCCGCAGGCCGGCGTCGGGGTCGAGCAGCACCGCCAGGGCGATGAGCGACATCACGCCGCCGAGGATCGCGCCCGTGGCGCCGGTGAGGGTCAGCGCGCACCCGCGCGCGAGCCACCAGGCGATCCCACCGGCGATGACGAGCACGATGGCGAGCACGACGGCTCCCCAGATCCAGGCGTCCACGACGCACAGGCTACCGCGCCCTCGGTCTGATCCGGAAGAGCGCTTACCGTCCGGACGCTCCGTCGTGTCGCGCGCGCATCGCGCACACCCGCGGGCCACGGGGGCGCGACCGGCGGCTGAAACGTCGCGGCCCGCCGACTACGCTCGAAGCGTGACCGAACGCGCACCGCTCTCCCGCAAACTGTCCGCGATCGCCGAGTCGGCGACCCTCAAGGTCGATGCCAAGGCGAAGGCCCTGCAGGCCGCCGGCCGGCCCGTCATCTCGTATGCGGCGGGCGAGCCCGATTTCGCGACCCCGCAGTTCATCGTGGACGCCGCCGCCGAGGCCCTGCACAACCCCGCGAACTTCCGCTACACCCCGGCCGCCGGTCTGCCCGTGCTGCGCGAGGCGATCGCCGCGAAGACCCTCCGCGACTCGGGCCTCGAGATCGACCCGTCGCAGGTGATCGTCACCAACGGTGGCAAGCAGGCCGTCTACCAGGCCTTCCAGACCGTCGTGAACCCCGGCGACGAGGTACTCCTGCCGGCCCCGTACTGGACGACCTACCCCGAGGCGATCGCTTTGGCCGACGGCGTTCCCGTCGAGGTCTTCGCCGGCGCCGACCAGGACTACAAGGTCACCGTCGAACAGCTCGAGGCCGCTCGCACCGACAAGACCACCGCGCTCGTGTTCGTCTCGCCGTCGAATCCGACCGGCTCGGTGTACACCCTCGAAGAGACCGAGGCGATCGGCCGCTGGGCGGTCGAGCACGGCATCTGGATCATCTCGGACGAGATCTACCAGAACCTCGTCTACGAAGGCACGCGGGCCGTCTCGATCGTGGAGGCGGTTCCGGATGCTGCCGCCCAGACCATCCTCGTCAACGGCGTCGCGAAGACCTACGCGATGACCGGCTGGCGCCTGGGCTGGATGGTCGGACCCAAGGACGCGATCAAGATCGCCGGGAACCTGCAGTCGCACCTCTGCTCGAACGTCAACAACATCGCGCAGCGCGCGGCCCTGGCGGCGCTCACGGGACCGCAGCACGAGGTGGAGGACATGCGCCAGGCGTTCGACCGCCGTCGTCGCACGATCGTCGCCGAGCTGGCGAAGATCGACGGGGTCGAGGTGCCCACGCCGCTCGGCGCCTTCTACGCGTACCCCGATGTGCGCGGCCTCCTCGGCCGCGAGTGGGCGGGGGTCACGCCCACGACCTCGCTCGAGCTGGCCGACCTCATCCTCGAGAAGGCCGAGGTCGCGGTCGTCCCCGGCGAGGCGTTCGGCCCCTCGGGCTACCTGCGTCTGTCGTACGCCCTCGGCGACGACGCCCTCCTCGAGGGTGTCCAGCGCCTGCAGCGCCTCTTCGCGTCGTAACGACCTTTTCGGAACACGGATGCCTCGCCCCGAGGCATCCGCGTTCCTGCGTCTTCCGCCCCGACTCTCCGGGTTCGGGGCGCGCCCCGTGCAATTGGGGCGCGCGCGGTGCGCCCCAAACGCACGCCGTGCGCCCCAAACCGAAAGGGGGACGGATGCTGCGACCCGACGCTAGAGCTCGACGTTCACCAGGACGGGCTCGGGCTGGAGGACCAGGCCGAACTCGGACTGCACGCGGCCCTGGATGAAGCGGGCGAGCTCGGCGAGCTCGGCGGCGGTCGCGTGGCCGCGGTTGGTGAGCGCCAGGGCGTGCTTGGTCGACAGTCCGGCTCGGGACCGCGGGAGCTTGAACCCCTTGCGCACCCCGGCGTGCTCGATGAGCCAGCCCGCGCTCACCTTGACGTCGGACTCGACGGTGGTGGGAGCGGGCACGTAGCCGTCGAAGTTCG
>DATEOM010000081.1:0-5500 GCA_035274105.1 Microbacterium sp. | reverse complement strand
GTCTGCCGGGACGCCGGCGACTACGGGCGCCGGCGCCCGTACGCCGACGCGCGCGAGTCGCTCGGCGATGCCCGGGAGCACCAGCTGCTCGTGCAGCACCAGGGGCGCCGCGAGGGCACGCCGGGGAAGGCGCACGGCGTGCCGGTCGCCCAAACGCCACACCTCGCTGTCCCACCCCTCGGCGACCTTCTCGAGAGGGAGGGCGGCGGCCCCCGGGATGAGGGCCTCCGCCTGCCCGGCGAGCAGCGACCGGATGAGCGCGGAGTCGATCGCTACCTCGGCGGCGGGCTTGTCGGGCACCGTCCGACGATATCCTGTTGTGTTTATGTGGGAGTCTGTTGTATTGTGTGGGAATCCAACGGAGGTCATCCCACATGTACGCGACGGAGCGCCACGAGCAGATCGAGCTCCTGCTGTCCGAACGGAGCAGGGTGAGCGTCGTCGAGCTCGCCGAGCGGTTCGACGTCACGACCGAGACCATCCGCCGCGACCTCGACCACCTCGAGTCGGCCGGCGCGCTGCGGCGCGTGCACGGGGGAGCGGTCAGCCGGGAGCGTGCCAGCACGCGTGAGCCCTCGCTCGCCGAGCGCCTCGAGCACCACGGCGGCGCCAAGGCCGCCATCGGGCTCCGGGCGCTCGACGCCCTCGGAGCCGGTTTCACCGGGTCGGTCTTCCTCGACGCCGGCACGACCACGGCGGCCGTCGCCTCGGCGCTCATCCCGCGTCTCTCCACCGCCCGGATCGAAGTCGTCACCCACTCGCTGACACTCGGCGGCACGATCGCCGGCGCTCCCGGCGCCTCGCTCTCACTGGTCGGCGGTCGCGTGCGCGGACTCACCGCCGCGGCAGTCGGGGCCGACACGGTCCGCGCGATCGGCGCGCTGCGTCCGGATGTCGCCTTCATCGGCACGAACGGCGTCTCGGCGACGTTCGGTCTCAGCACGCCCGACCCTGACGAGGCCGCGGTCAAGCGCGCGATCGTCGACTCGGCACGACGCGTCGTCGTCGTGGCCGATGCCGAGAAGCTCGGCGTCGAGCTGCTCGTCGGCTTCGCACCGCTCTCTGCCATCGATGTGCTGGTGACGGATGCCGCACCCGACGCTGAGCTCGCGTCCGCGCTCGTGGACGCCGACGTGGAGGTCTGGCTCGCATGATCGTGACGCTCACCGCCAATCCGTCCCTCGACCGCACGGTCATGATCCCCGCAGCCCTGCGGGTCGGCGATGTGCAGAGCGCGGCGTCCACACGTGAAGACGCCGGCGGCAAGGGGATCAACGTCGCCCGCGCGATCTCGGCGTCCGGCGAGGACTGTGTCGCGGTGCTGCCCCTCGCGCCGAATGATCCTTACGACGCCGCGCTGCGCGCGGCCGACGTGGACGCGCGCCGAGTGGCGATCCGGGGGAACGTCCGCGCCAACATCGCGATCACCGACCCCGCCGGCGTCACGACGAAGCTCAACCTCCCGGGTGCCGAACTGTCGGTGGATGAGGTCTCCGCGGTCGTCGACGCGGTGGTTGCAGCATCCGTCGACGCCCGCTGGCTGGTGCTGGCGGGCTCGCTGCCTCCCGGCGTCCCCGATGACTTCTACGTGCGTGTCATCGACGCCGTGCGCGAGACGCACGGCGCGGATGCCCCGCTCATCGCCGTCGACACGTCGGGTCCCGCGCTGACCGCGGTCGTCGCCGCCGGTGCCGCCGATCTCATCAAGCCGAACGACGACGAGCTCGCCGAACTCGCGGGCGTGACCATCGACGGCACGGACCCGCTGTCGGTGCTCCACGTCGCCCGCGCACTCGTCCCCACGAAGGTGCGGGCGGCGCTCGTCACCCTGGGTTCGCGCGGCGCGCTGCTCGTCGACGCGGAAGGCGCCTGGGCGGCCACTCCGCCGCCGATCCAGGTCGTGAGCACCGTCGGCGCGGGCGACAGCTCGCTCGCCGGCTACGTGCTCGCCGCGACCCGCGGCGCCGACCAGGGCGAGCGGCTGCGCCTCGCCGTCCGCTACGGCTCGGCCGCAGCATCCCTTCCCGGCACGAAAGCGCCGGCTCCCGCAGACCTGCCCACCGGCGACGTGCCCGTCACACGTCTCGCCTGACACCCACCCACCCACGACCGCAGGAGGTCACCGTGTCCGACACCATCACCACAGGCCTGGTGAGCCTCGACGTCCCACTGGGCGCCGACAAGGCCGCCGTCATCCGCTCTCTTGCCGCACGCGTGGTCGCGCAGGGTCGCGCGACCGACGCCGAAGCGCTCTACGCCGACGCGTGGGCCCGCGAGGAGAAGGACGAGACCGGGCTTCCCGGCGGGATCGCGATCCCGCACGCGAAGAGCGCCGCGGTCATGACGCCGTCCCTCGCCTTCGCACGGCTGAGCCCGGGCGTGGACTTCGGCGCGCCGGACGGCGCCGCCGACCTGGTCTTCCTCATCGCCGCACCGGCCGACGCCGCCGAGGCGCACCTCGCGGTGCTCTCGAAGCTCGCCCGCAGCCTCATGCAGGAGGACTTCACCTCGGGCCTGCGCGCCGCCGCATCCGACGAAGACGTGGTCGCGATCGTGCAGGCCGCGATCGGCGAGCGCGACGCCGCGGCCCCCGTCGCCGCAGCCCCGGCTGCCGCGGCCGCAGCACCGGCTGCCACGGCCGCCGCACCGGCTGCCACGGGACTCGACGTCGACGGTCGCCCGGCACGTGTCGTCGCGGTCACGGCCTGCGCCACCGGCATCGCGCACACGTTCATGGCGGCCGACGCGCTCACGGCCGCGGGCAAAAAGGCGGGGATCGACCTCGTCGTCGAGCCGCAGGGTTCGAGCGGCTACCAGGCTCTTCCGGGGGATGTGATCCGCAACGCGGACGCCGTCATCTTCGCCACCGACGTGGACGTGCGCGAGCCGCAGCGGTTCGCGGGCAAGCCGGTCGTGCGCTCGGGCGTCAAGCGCGGCATCGAGCAGCCCGACCAGCTCATCGCCGAGGCCGTCGCCGCCGCGAACGACCCTTCGGCCACCCGCGTGGGCGGCGAGGCGACCGCTGCGACGGCGGCTCCGGCCGAGACCCTGTCGTGGGGCGCCCGCATCCAGCGCATCCTCCTCACCGGCGTCAGCTACATGATCCCGTTCGTCGCGGGCGGCGGTCTGCTGATCGCCCTCGGGTTCCTCATCGGCGGCGTCGACGTCAATGCCGACGACATGGCGTTCACCGTCATCACGGACAACGCCCTGTGGGCGCTTCCGGAGGGCGGGCTCGCGCAGTACTTCGGGTCGGTGTTCTTCGTGATCGGCGTGACGTCGATGGGCTTCCTGGTGTCAGCGCTGGCCGGCTATATCGCCTTCGCGATCGCGGACCGCCCCGGCATCGCCCCCGGCTTCGTCGCCGGAGCGATCGCAGCCCTGATGGGCGCCGGCTTCATCGGCGGCATCATCGGCGGTCTGCTCGCGGGCTACGTCGCGTGGTGGATCGGTCGATTCAACGCGCCGCGCTGGCTGCGCGGCCTCATGCCCGTCGTGATCATCCCCCTCGTGGCGTCGATCGTTGCCTCGGGGCTCATGATCCTGTTCCTCGGCCGGCCGATCGCGACCCTCATGGTCGGGCTCAACGACTGGCTGACCGGCCTGGCCGCAACCGGTGCGATCATCCTCGTCGGCGTGATCCTCGGACTCATGATGTGCTTCGACCTCGGGGGCCCGATCAACAAGGTCGCCTACGCGTTCGCGGTGGCGGGCCTCGCATCCGCCTCGGCCGAGAACACCACGCCGTACCTGATCATGGCCGCCGTCATGACCGCCGGCATGGTCCCGCCGCTCGCGATGGCGCTCGCGTCGACGGTGCTGGCGCGCAACATGTTCCCGCCGGTCGAGCGCGAGAACGGAAAGGCGGCCTGGCTGCTCGGCGCGGCGTTCATCAGCGAGGGCGCGATCCCGTTCGCCGCGGCGGACCCGCTCCGGGTGATCCCCGCGATGATGGCGGGCGGCGCGGTCACCGGTGCGCTCAGCATGGCGTTCGCGGTCGAGTCCCTCGCGCCCCACGGCGGCATCTTCGTCCTCTTCGCGATCAACCCGATCTGGGGCTTCCTCATCGCCCTCGCGGCGGGCACGGTCGTGTCGGCCCTCACGGTGATCGCTCTCAAGAAGTGGATCGCCCCGAAGGAGCTCGAAGAGGCCGAAGCGCGCGTGCCCGTGGCGGCCTGAGGCCGTCGTCCGCCAGAATCGGAATCGTCGACCGCCGAGGTCCGACACAGACAGGAGAGAACCATGGCAGAACGTCAGGCCACCATCGCCAGCAGCTCGGGACTCCACGCCCGCCCCGCGAAGCTCTTCGTGCAAGCCGTTCAGGCGCAGCCCGTCCCGGTCACGATCGCGGTCGAGGGCGGTGCCGATCTCAACGCCGGGAGCATCCTGTCGCTGATGGGCCTCGGTGCGTCGCAGGGGACCGTCGTCACCCTCAAGGCCGACGGCGACGGCGCCGAAGAGGCGCTCGACGCCCTGGTCGCGCTGCTCGAGACGGACCTCGACGCGCAGTAGCGAACAGAGATCGCCTGCGGTCGCAGACCGCACAGGAGCGACGGATGCTGCGGGCCGAAGCTGCCGCGGCATCCGTCGTCCGCGTTCTGCGGGGCCCGGAGCCCGGATCAGATGTCGGTGCTGTCCCCGGGGTTCAGCGCCACAAGCTCTCCACCGCCCTGCTCGGCGGCCCAGCGCAGGCGCGCGCGACCCATGTCGCGGCCGGCGACCGACAGCGTCATATCGTGCGTGCCGAATACGCGCCGCGGCGCGACGGCGAGCACGAAATCCATCGCCTCGCCGATCTTGAGCCACGGCGCGCCGACCGGCGAGGCCAAGAGCTTGACGGCGCGGCCCTCCGGCACGGCGTAGGAGTCGCCGGGGTAGTAGAACTCGTCGTTCACGAGCACTCCGACATTGTCGACGACCGGGATCGACTCGTGGATGACCGCATGCCGGCCGCCGAAGAACTCGAGGCGGAACGGCTCGACCTCGACGACCTCGCCTGGGTGGACGACCGTCACGTCGAAGCCCGCCGCCGCCTTCGCCACACCTTCGGGCGCGAAGATCTGCGTTCCGGGGAAGGTCCCGAGGATGCGGTCCAGATGGTCGGGCGTCCAGTGATCGGGGTGCTCGTGGGTGATGACGATCGCGACGACGCCCTCCAGTTCGCCGAGCGGCGCCGTGAACGATCCCGGATCGATGACCACGGTGCTGCCGCTGTCGACGAGGGTCAGGGTGGCGTGCTCGAACTTCGTGACTCGCATGCGTCGAGTCAAGCGTTCGGGGGCCGCGGGGGCAAGCCGAGCGGAGCGGCGCGCCGGGAGGAGCGTCGATTTGGAGCGGGCGTGAGGCCCATGGCATAATCGAACGGTTGCCTGAACGGCCCCATCGTATAGCGGCCTAGTACGCCGCCCTCTCACGGCGGTAACGCGGGTTCGAATCCCGCTGGGGTCACCATCGACGCCCCGGTCCAGAAGGACCGGGGCGTCTGGCGTTCCTGGCCTCA
>DATEOM010000080.1:0-3294 GCA_035274105.1 Microbacterium sp. | reverse complement strand
CTTCTCGATCTACGTCGATGCCGACAGCGACCACATCACCCAGTGGTTCGTCGACCGGTTCCTCGCGCTGCGGCGGGGCGCATTCAGCAACCCCAACTCGTTCTTCAACGTCTTCGCGCACCTGTCCGATGAGGAGGCCGTGGAGCGCGCGCTCGGATTCTGGAACGACATCAACCTGCCGAACCTCGAGGAGAACGTGCTGCCCACCAAGCATCGTGCGACGCTCGTGCTGGAGAAGGCCGCCGACCACAAGGTCGAGAGGGTGCTCCTGCGCAAGCTGTGACGCCGCGCCCAGCATCCGATTCGCCCCGGATCTGGGGATCGTTGTTTGTACGGCGTCCTCCCATAACGCGCCGCCTACCATGGGAGGCATGTGTGGAATCGTCGGATACGTGGGCCCGCGGCAGAGCCAGGCCGTCCTGATCTCGGGGCTTTCGCGCCTGGAGTACCGCGGGTACGACTCCGCGGGAATCGCCGTGATCGACGGCGACGGGGGCCTCGGGATGCGCAAGCGCGCCGGCAAGCTCAAGGTGCTGCGCGACGACCTCGCCGCCCACCCGCTCGCCGACGGCACCACCGGCATCGGCCACACGCGCTGGGCGACCCACGGCGGACCGACCGACGGCAACGCGCACCCGCACCTGGCCGACGACGACAAGCTCGCCGTGATCCACAACGGCATCATCGAGAACTACTTCGAGCTCAAGAGCGAGCTCGTCGCCGACGGCTACACCTTCCGCAGCGAGACCGACACCGAGGTCGCCGCCGTGCTCCTGGGCCGCGAGTATCGTCGTGCCGGCGACCTCCAGGAGGCCTTCCGCGCGGTCGTCTCGCGTCTCGAGGGCGCGTTCACCCTCCTCGCCATGCACGAGGACCAGCCCGGACTCGTCGTCGGCGCCCGCCGCAACTCGCCGCTCGTGATCGGCCTCGGCGAGGGGGAGAACTTCCTCGGGTCGGACGTCGCCGCCTTCGTCGAGCACACCCGCAACGCCCTCGCGATCGGCCAGGACCAGATCGTCGCGATCACCCCCGAGGCGGTGACGGTCACCGACTTCGCCGGCAACCCGGTCGAGGTCGAGCCGTTCGAGGTGACGTGGGACGCCTCCGCCGCCGAGAAGGGCGGCTGGTCGTCGTTCATGGCGAAGGAGATCTCGGAAGAGCCCGAGGCGGTCGCCAACACGCTGCGCGGCCGCGTCCGCGACGGCGAGGTCGTGATCCCCGAGCTCGACGGACTCGACGAGCTCTTCGCCGGCGTCTCGCGCATCATCGTGATCGCCTGCGGCACCGCGGCGTACGCGGGCCAGGTCGGCAAGTATGCGATCGAGCAGTGGACCCGCATCCCGGTCGACGTCGAGCTCGCCCACGAGTTCCGCTACCGCGACCCGGTGATCGGCCCCGACACCCTCGTCGTCTCGATCAGCCAGTCGGGCGAGACCATGGACACGCTCATGGCCGTCAAGTACGCGCGCGAGCACGGCGCGAAGACCCTGTCGGTCTGCAACACCCAGGGCGCCACGATCCCGCGCGAGTCCGACGCGATCGTCTACACCCACGCCGGCCCCGAGGTCGCCGTCGCGTCGACCAAGGCCTTCGTCGCGCAGATCACGGCGCTGTACCTGATGGCCCTGCACATCGGCCGCGTCCGCGGTGCGATCACCGCGGCGGACGCCGCCGACCACGTGCGCGAGCTCGAGGCCATCCCCGCCAAGATCGCGCAGATCCTCGAGCGCGAGCAGCCGCGCATCGAGCAGTTCGCCCACTGGATGGCCGACACCCGCTCGGTGCTGTTCCTCGGTCGCCACGTCGGCTTCCCGATCGCGCTCGAGGGCGCGCTCAAGCTCAAGGAGCTCGCCTACATCCACGCCGAGGGCTTCGCCGCCGGCGAGCTGAAGCACGGCCCGATCGCGCTCATCGAGCCGGGCCAGCCCGTGTTCGTCGTCGTCCCGTCGCCGCGCCGGTCGTCGGAGATGCACAAGAAGGTCATCTCCTCGATCGAGGAGATCCGAGCGCGCGGCGCCCGCGTCATCGCGATCGCGGAAGAGGGCGACGCCGCGGTGCTGCCCAAGGCCGACGAGGTGCTCCGCATCCCGCTCGCCGGCCCGTTCTTCGAGCCGCTCCTCGCCGTGGTGCCGCTGCACATCTTCGCCATGGGCCTCGCGACGGCCAAGGGCCTCGACGTCGACCAGCCACGCAACCTCGCGAAGTCGGTGACGGTCGAGTAGGCCTGCGGGGCGCAGCATCCGTTCCTCCTGCCGTGTCGAGTGCGACAGGCGGGGGTTGCGCGGCCGCGCGATAGGGTGGCGGATGCTGCGGCCGCAGCACGCAGGAGGACCACATGATCGTCGGTATCGGCGTCGACCTCGTCGACATTCCTCGGTTCGAGCGGACGATCGAGCGCACGCCGCAGCTGCTTGCGCGGCTCTTCTCGGAGGCGGAGCAACAGCTCAAGCCGCACTCGCAGGCCGCCCGGTACGCCGCGAAAGAGGCGCTCATCAAGGCGCTCGGCGGCTCGGACGGCGTGCACTGGACCGAGATCGAGATCGCGTCCGAGGCATCCGGGCGTCCGGTGTTCTCGCTGCGCGGCTCGACGGCCGAGGTCGTCGCCGGGCGAGGCATCACGGCGCTGCACCTGTCGCTGTCGCACGACGCGGGCCTCGCGACCGCGTACGTGATCCTCGAGTCCGTGCCCGGGCTGCCGAACCAGGGGATTCTGCACGAGACCGAGGGTGACGTCCCCGGTCTCGGCGCGGATCCCCTGTCTCGCGAAACACAGGGGCCCGGGCGCGAAGGGGCCGGCGCATGAGCCGCCTGCCCGCGGGAGCCCTGCGCGAGGCGACGGTCGATGTCGGCGCGATCGAAGACAACGTGCGGCACCTCCGCCGGCTCACCGGGTCGGAGATCATCGCGGTCGTCAAGGCCGACGGGTACGGGCACGGCGCCGTGCGCTCGGCGCTCGCCGCGCTGGCCGGCGGTGCGTCGCGGCTGGGCGTGTCCGACATCACCGAGGCGCTGGCCCTGCGCCATGCGGGCATCGATGCTCCGATCGTCGCCTGGCTCCACGCGCCGGGCGCGGACTTCTCCGAGGCCGCCGCACTCGGGATCGAGCTCGGCATCTCGAGCCTCGAGCAGCTGCAGAAGGCGGCGGCTGCGGCATCCGCCGATCGACCCGTCGCCGTGCATCTGAAGCTCGAGACGGGACTGTCGCGCAACGGGATCGCGCCGGTCGACTACCGCGTCGTGTTCGCCGAGGCCGCGCGGCTGGAGCGCATCGGCAAGCTGCGCGTGATCGCCCTG
>DATEOM010000079.1:0-4220 GCA_035274105.1 Microbacterium sp. | reverse complement strand
GGCATCGTCTACGCGCTGAGCCGCAAATCCGTGGAGCAGACGGCCGAGTTCCTCTCCGCGCAGGGCATCGATGCGCTCCCGTATCACGCGGGGCTCCCCGCCGAGACGCGAGCCGCGAACCAGTCCCGCTTCCTCCGCGAGGACGGCGTGGTGATGGTCGCGACGATCGCCTTCGGCATGGGCATCGACAAGCCCGACGTCCGCTTCGTCGCACACATCGACCTGCCCAAGTCCGTCGAGGGCTACTACCAGGAGACCGGCCGAGCGGGCCGCGACGGCGAGGCATCCGTCGCGTGGATGGCCTACGGGCTCGGCGACGTGGTGCAGCAGCGCCGCATGATCGACCAGTCGCCCGGCGACCGCGCGTTCAAGACCCGGCTCGGCCAGCACCTCGACGCGATGCTGGGCCTCTGCGAGACGGTCGGATGCCGCCGCCAGAATCTGCTCGCCTACTTCGGCGAACCTTCGGCCCCCTGCGGCAACTGCGACACCTGCCTCGAGGCGCCCGACACATGGGACGGCCTCGTCCCCGCCCAGAAGCTGCTGTCGACGATCGTGCGTCTGCAGCGCGAGCGCGGCCAGGCGTTCGGCGCCGGCCACCTCGTCGACATCCTGCGCGGCGCCTCGACCGACCGCATCCGCCAGCAGGGCCACGACCAGCTCTCGACCTACGGCCTCGGCGCCGACCTCAGCGACCAGGACTGGCGCAGTGTGATCCGCCAGCTGCTGGCCCGCGGCATCCTCGTCGCCCGTGGCGAGTACGGCACGCTCGCGCTCGGCGAATCGGCGGCCGGCGTGCTGCGGGGTGAGACGCCGGTGCCGCTGCGCCGCGACGTGATGGGTCGCTCCGGCAGCGTCGCGCGCGTGCGCAAGACCACCGCCCCCGAGACCCTCGACCCGGCGAACGCCGGTCTCTTCGAAGCGCTGCGCTCCTGGCGCGCCGGCGTCGCGAAGGAGCTCGGCGTGCCCGCCTACATCGTGTTCGGCGATGCGACGCTCCGCGCGCTCGCCGAGCGCCGCCCCGCGAGCCTCGCCGACCTCGACGGTGTGTCGGGCATCGGCGCCAAGAAGCGCGAGGCCTACGGCGAGGCCGTGCTCGCGGTCGTCGCCGCCGCCTGACCTGTCGGCCTCCGGCTGCGTCGCGGCGCAGCATCCGTGTTCCTGCCATCCTCCTGGTGTTCACATCGCGTGCTCTCGCCGAGACCAGGCGTTGTTCGCGCGCATGACGCGTGATCTCGGTGAGAGCACACGATGTGGACGACGAGTCCCACGGCGGGGCGGCCCCGCATAGGCTGACCGCAGCGGGCGACGAGGCCCGCGACGGCGCGGGCAAGGGAGCGACGCGTGGCCACGAGCAACATCGAGATCGCACAGCAGGCCGAACTCTGGCCGATCACCCGGATCGCCGAGGGGCTCGGCATCCCCGACGAGGAGCTCGAGCCGTACGGCCGGTTCAAGGCGAAGGTGTCGCTGCGTCATCTGCAGACGCTCCAGGAGAGGCCGCGCGGACGACTCGTCCTGATGACCGCCGTGTCGCCCACGCCCGCCGGCGAGGGCAAGACCACGACGACCGTGGGCCTCGGCGACGCGCTCACCCGCATCGGCGAGCGGGCCATGATCTGCCTGCGCGAGCCCGCGCTCGGGCCGGTCTTCGGCATGAAGGGCGGCGCCGCCGGCGGCGGGTACGCGCAGGTCGTGCCCATGGAGGACATCAACCTCCACTTCACCGGCGACTTCTCGGCGATCGCGATCGCGACGAACCTGCTCGCGGCGCTCATCGACAACCACGTGCACCACGGCAACGCGCTCGGCATCGACGTCAGACGCGTGACGTGGCGGCGCGTGCTCGACGTCAACGACCGGGCGCTGCGCGACGCCGTGATCGGCCTCGGCGGTCCGTCGAACGGCTACCCGCGCGAGGACGGCTTCGACATCGTCGTGGCGAGCGAGGTCATGGCGATCTTCTGCCTCGCCACCGACCTCGCCGACCTCAAGGAGCGGCTCGGCGAGATCGTCGTCGCCTACCGTCGTGACCGCACGCCGGTACGGGCCCGCGACCTGCAGGCGCACGGCGCGATGGCGGCGATCCTCCGCGATGCGCTCGCCCCGAACCTGGTGCAGACCCTCGAGCACACGCCCGCGTTCGTGCACGGCGGCCCGTTCGCGAACATCGCGCACGGCTGCAACTCGTACCTCGCGACCGACTCCGCCCTGCGCATGGCCGACTACGTGGTGACCGAGGCGGGCTTCGGAGCCGACCTCGGCGCCGAGAAGTTCGTCGACATCCTCTGCCGCTCCACGGGACTCCGGCCCGACGTCGCGGTCGTCGTCGCGACCGTGCGCGCCATGAAGTACCACGGCGGCGTCGAGGTCGCGGACCTCCCGCACGAGAACATCGCCGCCCTCGAGCAGGGCACCGCGAACCTGCTGCGCCACCTGAAGACCCTGCGCGAGACATGGGGGATCCCGACGGTGGTCGCGATCAACCATCGCGCGGAGGACACGGATGCTGAGACCGCGGCGCTCATCGCGGCCGCCGAGTCCGTCGGGGTCACGGCCGTGGTCGCGAAGCACTTCGCCGAGGGCGGCGCCGGGGCGGAGGAACTCGCGCGCGAGGTCGTGCGGCTCTGCGACGAGCGGGCCGCTGAACCGCGGGACGCGGCATCCGCTCTGCATTTCACCTATCCGGATGACGCGACCCTGTGGCGCAAGATGAGTGCGATCGCGACGCGGATCTACGGGGCGTCCGAGATCACGGCGTCGACCGCCGTGCGCGCGCAGATCAAGCGGCTGCAGGACGACGGCTACGGCGGGTACCCGGTGTGCGTTGCGAAGACGCAGTACTCGTTCTCCACGGATCCGAAGCTGCGCGGGGCGCCGAGCGGACATGTCGTCGACATCCGCGAGGTGCGACTCGCCGCCGGTGCGCGATTCGTCGTGATGATCTGCGGCGACATCATGACGATGCCGGGCCTGCCGGCCGTGCCGGCGGCCAACTCGATCGACGTCGACGACGAGGGGCGCATCGTCGGGCTCTTCTGAGGGCGGGGTCAGCGGGGCGGGAACGTGCGCACCCGCTCGACGCGGAGCGTGTGCGGGAGCGCGGCGGTGTCGCGCGTGCCGTCCGCGCGCGGCAGCTCGTAGAGGTCGAGCATGAGCTGCACGGGGTAGTCGATCGTCTGGCGCACGGTCTTCACCCAGCGGTGGTCGATGAAGAACCGGATCGCGTCGGGCGTCCACTCGACGGCGTAGTCGTGCATCTCGGTGAGGTCGCCGTCGACGCGCACCTTCTCGACGTCGTCGCGCAGGCGCGGGTCGTGCTGGCGCTTGACGCCGACGCCCACCCAGCCGCCCTCGTCGTCGAGTTCGCTGCCGAAGATCTCGGCGATGCAGATCTCGCCGCTCTGCTCGGGGGTGTCCTCGAAGCCGATCGGCCAGAACGCGGTCATCGCGTCGGGGTGGCGCACGGCGGCCATCCGCACTTCGATCACGCCGAACCTCGGCAGATGCAGCCGGCGCTCGGGCTGCTCCTCGCGCACCACCAGGCCGTAGCGGAAGCGGTGCTGCCCGATCGGGCCGCCCCGCTCACCGGAGAACTGGCCGGTCTGCAGGTGCGAGACGCGGTTCTCGCCGTCGAACTCGAGCGACCACGGCGCGGTGTCGGCGTCGATGATGAGCTCGAGCGCGTCCGGGGCGACGGAATATCGTGCGGCTGTGCGCTCGCGCGACGACCAGTGCGGCAGGTAGTGGGGCCACCACACCTTCTCGTCGAGCACGCCCTCGCCGAACCGCTCGTCGAGGTCGGGCTCGCGGCCGTCGAGGTCGAGCGGCGACAGGTCCAGGACCCACACGTTGAAGGTGAGCTCGCCGCCGCGCCACGGCCCGGTGCCCGATCCGCGCTGCTCGAATCCGGCGCTGCGGCACAGCGCGTTCGAAGCGAGGTTGTCGGCACCCGGATAGGCGACGAGCAGCTCGCGGTCGCCGCGCTCCGCGACCAGCCGGATGAGACGCCGCAGCGCTTCGCGGGCGATGCCGCGCCCCTGCCACTCCGGGAGGATGTTCCATCCGGTCTCCCACGCGGGCGTGCCGTCGTAGTCGACCTGCCAGTACCCGATGCCGCCGGCCGCTGTGCCGTCGACCTCGATCCGGTACATCGCCGCTTCGCCGGTTCCCATCAGCCGCAGGTAACGCGCCTGACGCTCCTCGAGCTGAGCGGGTGT
>DATEOM010000078.1:0-9943 GCA_035274105.1 Microbacterium sp. | reverse complement strand
CGGCGGCCTTCTTCGCGGCGGGCTTGCGCGCGGGGGCCTTCTTGGCGGGCTTCTCCGCAGCCGCGGCCTCCTCGGCCTCGATCACGGCGTCGGCGTCGGCCGCGGCATCCGCGATCTCCTCCGCCTCCTCGACGACCTCTTCCTCGTCCTCCGTGGCGACGAAGCCGCTGAGGTCGACGGGCTTGCCGTTCGTGTCGACGACGTTGACCTTGCCCAGGGCGACGGCCAGAGCCTTGTTGCGGGCGACCTCGCCGATGATGGCGGGGAGCTGGTTGCCCTCCTGCAGCGCGTTCACGAAGTCCTGCGGGGCCATGCCGTACTGCGCGGCCGACTGCACGAGGTACTGCGTGAGCTCGTCCTGCGAGACCTGCACGTTGACCGTCTCGGCGATCTTGTCGAGGAGCATCTGCGTCTTGAACTGCTTCTCGCTGGCCTCGGCGACCTCGGCGCGGTGGACGTCGTCCTCGAGACGGCCTTCGCCCTCGAGGTGGTTGTGCACCTCGTCCTCGATGAGCTGCGGCGGAACGGGGATCTCGACCTGCTCGAGGAGCGTCTCGATCAGCTTGTCGCGCGCGGCGGAGCCCTGGGTGAAGGCACCCTGCTGGCCGACGCGCTCCTTGAGGCTGTCGCGCAGCTCGGCGATGGTGTCGAACTCGCTGGCGATCTGGGCGAAGTCGTCGTCGGCCTCGGGGAGCTCGCGCTCCTTGACGGCCTTGACGGTCACCGAGACCTCGGCCTCTTCGCCGGCGTGGTCGCCGCCGACGAGCTTCGAGCGGAAGGTGGTGTCCTCACCGGCGGTGAGCGAGTCGATGGCCTCGTCGATGCCCTCGAGCAGCTCGCCCGAGCCGACCTCGTACGAGACGCCCTCGGCGCGGTCGATCTCGGCGCCGTCGATGGCGGCCACGAGGTCCAGCTCGACGAAGTCGCCGCTGGCGGCCGGACGGTCGACCGTCACGAGCGTTCCGAAGCGGCCGCGGAGGCGGTCCAGCTCCTCGTCGATCGCGGCCTCGTCGACCTCGACGGCGTCGACCTCGACCGTGGTGCCCTCGAAGGAGGGAAGGTCGAACTCGGGGCGTACGTCGACCTCGACGGTGACCTCGAGGTCGCCCGAGAAATCCTTCTCGTTCGGCCAGGTGGTGACGTCGGCCGACGGACGGCCGAGCACGCGCAGCTCGTGAGCGGCGGCGGCCTCGCGGTAGAAGGTGTCGAGGCCCTCGCTGACGGCGTGCTCGAGCACCGCGACACGGCCGATGCGCTGGTCGATGATCGGCGCGGGCACCTTGCCCTTGCGGAAGCCGGGGATCTGCACGTCCTGCGCGATGTGCTCGTACGCGTGCTTGATCGACGGCTTGAGCTCGTCGGGGCTGACCGTGATGTGCAGCTTCACCCGGGTCGGGCTGAGCTTCTCGACGGTGCTGTTCACCATGCCTGTACTTCTCCTCTTTCCGGCCGCACGCGGCAGCGTGCGGTTGAAGGTCTGGGTTCGAAAATTCCGAGGGCCGTGATGTCGGGGCGACAGGATTTGAACCTGCGGCCTCCCGCTCCCAAAGCGGGCGCTCTACCAAGCTGAGCTACGCCCCGGGCGGGTTCGCACGCGTGCGTGCGCCCATCTTGTGCTCCGAGAAGCACAGTGGCCCCGAGAAGTCTAGCCGACCAGCCAGGGACGTTCCTGCGCTGCCCTACATCCGCTCGACCCAGCCCGCGCGCCAGTCGGGTGCCGGGAACGGCTTCGTCCAGTACGCGGTCTCTTTCGCGATGAGTCCGTCGCGCAGCTCGAAGACGAACACGGTCTGGTACGGATCGCCGTCGCCGTAGTCGAGCTCGGCCTCCAGCACCCACAGGCCCGCGTCGCCGGTGAGGCGCCGCGGCGAGATCGCCGGCAGCTGCGGAAACGCCCCGTAGATGGCGCGCCGGTTGTCGGCGCCGACGATGCGCTCCCCCGACTGCGGCCACTCGATCACCGCATCGTCGTGGAACACGTCGTCCATACCGGCGACGTCACCCGCATTGAGCGTGTCGACGAGCGCCTCCACGACCTGCCTACCCGTCCGTTGCATCACCGGCTCCTTCGCTCGGCCGCGTGTCGGGGACCGCGGGTCGGAACGGGAAGGCCCTCGCGATGTAATACGATTGGTCGGTGCCCGTCCGCGGGCGCACGGGGATGTAGCTCAATGGTAGAGCCTCAGTCTTCCAAACTGATGGTGCGGGTTCGATTCCCGTCATCCCCTCCGAACCAGAAAGCCCCGATGAACCGGGGCTTTCTTGGCGTCTGGGCGCCGACGCCCCGCCACGCCTACGATCGAGGGGTGACCGAATCGCTTCTCGTACTCGTGGCCAATGCCGGTGATGGCAGCATCAGCACCTTCCGGCTTTCGAACGGTTCGCTCGAACGGCTCGCCGTGACCGAAGGCCTCAACGGATGCTCCACCTTCGTGGTGGACGCGCAGCGCGACCTCGTCTACGCCGGCGTCAAGGGCGAACCCGCCGGGATCGTGACGCTCCGGCTCGATCGTGCGACCGGGCGGCTGTCGCAGGTCTCCCGCGTGGATCTGGTCGGTGGCGGCATGAACTACCTGGCACTCACGCGCGACGGCTCGGGCCTGCTCGGGGTGTCGTACGGCGGCGGATACGGGATCGTCGCACCGGTGACCGAGGGGTCCGTCGGCGAGCCCGTGTCGCGGATCGAGTTCCCCAACCTGCACTCGGTGCTCCCGAGCGCCGACGGCCGGTTCGCGTACTTCGTCTCACTGGGTGCCGACCTGGTGGCGCAGTACGCGATCGGCGACGACTTGTCGCTGGAGCCTCTCGAGCCGGGCACGGTCGCCGCGCCGGCGGGCAGCGGCCCACGGCACCTCGTGCTCAACGAGGCGCAGGACGCCCTTTATGTCGTGACGGAGTTCTCGGGCGAGGTGCTCCACTTCGCCCGCGACACCGCGGACGGCACGCTCGAACTGGTGGGCGCAGCATCCGTCGTCGATCCGTCGAAGGGGCTGACGCACAGCCGGTTCGGCGCTGATCCGCGGGCCGAGCACCTCATCTGGGGCGCCGACCTGCACGTCGGCGCGGGCGGGCGATGGCTGTGGGCCACCGAGCGCACGGAGAGCACGCTGGGCGCGGCGTCCGTTTCGCCTGATGGGTCGGTGTCGGCGGCGACGAGTTTCACCGTGACCGAGACCCAGCCGCGCGGCTTCGCGATCAGTCCGGACGGCGCATATCTCGTCGCGGCAGGCGAGCGCTCCACCGAGGTCGCTCTCTACGCGGTGGACGAGGACCGGCTCGAACTGCTGCAGCGGGCAGCGACGGGCGGCGGGGCGAACTGGGTGCGGTTCGTCTGAGACGAGCGGCGGCGCGCGGGGAGGGTGGTTTTCGCACAGATCGCGCGATGTCCTCCCGCGCGCCCTACTGTTCCCCGATCGCCCTCTCGCGGCAGACTGAGTGCGGAACAGTTCCATGCCCTGCAGGAGCCCGCGATGAGCAGCAGTAAGCCCACCCCCGAGCCGGGCGAGCGCAAGATCCCTCGCCGGCCCGCGTCGACACTCGCCGAGAAGTGGACGCGCATCGACGGCGTCGACGTGTTCTACCGCGAGTCGCCGAATCCGACCAAGGACGAGCGCGTCATGACGCACGTGCACGGATTCGGGCTCTCGGGTCGCTACCTCCTGCCGACGGCCGAGCGGCTCGCCGACGAGTTCCACACGTTCGTGCCCGACCTCCCCGGCTTCGGTCGCAGCGGCAAGCGCAGGGACATGCTCGACATCCCCGACCTCGCCCGCGCTGCCGTCGACTTCCTCGACGACCGCGGCGTCGAGAAGGCGACGCTCGTCGGCAACTCGATGGGATGCCCCGTCATCATCGAGTTCGCGCACCGCTACCCGGAGCGCATCGACCGTGCCGTCCTGGTGTCGCCCGCGGGTGGCCTGTTCAACCAGCCGCTGCGCCGTGCGATCAGGCAGCTCTCGCAGGACGCGCCGCGCGAGCCTGTGAAGATGGCGCGCGTGGCCGTGCCCGACTACGTGAGGTTCGGCGTGCCGAGCACGATGCGGATGTTCCGCTCGCTCACGCAGTACCCGTCGCTGCAGCGGCTGCTCGAGATGCGCATCCCCACGCTCGTGGTCCTCGGCCAGCGCGACCCGCTGCTCCCCCACGCGCACCGCGTCGACGAGATCGCCAGCCAGACCGACAGCCACGTGCTGGTCGTGATGGTCGAGGGCGCCGCCCACGCGATCAACTTCAGTCACCCGGGGCAGCTGGCCCACGTGATCCGTCACTTCATGGACGACCTGCCGATCGAGAACGACCCGGCATGGCCCGGCCACGTGCGGCTGTACGAGGTGCACCGCGGCAAGCACCACCCGCCGGCGCAGCCGCGAGGCTGAGGCTCAGCCGAGGGGCGCCGCGTCGCGGTGCTCGTCGATGTGCGCGAGGTAGTGCTCCGCGTTGCGCAGCAGGCCGTCGCGCTCCTCCTGGGTGAGCTCGCGCCGCACCTTCGCGGGCACGCCCGCGACCAGCGATCCGTCCGGGATCTCGGAGCCCTCGAGCACGACCGCGCCGCCGGCGACGAGGCATCGCGAGCCGATCCTCGCGCCGTTGAGCACGACGGCCCCCATGCCGATCAGCGAGCCGTCGCCGATCGTGCAGCCGTGGACGACGGCGTTGTGCCCGACCGAGACGTTCTCGCCGATGACGACGGGCCTGCCCGCGTCGACGTGGACCGAGACGTTGTCCTGAAGGTTGCTGTTCGCTCCGACCGTGATGGTGTCGCCGTCGGCGCGGAGCACCGCGTTGTACCAGACGCTGGCGCCGGGGCCGAGGGTCACTCCCCCGACGACGCGGGCGCCGGCGGCGATGAACGACGTGGGGTCGAGCGCGGGCGTCCTGCCCGCTGCGACGAGGACCGATGCGCCGGGTGCGACTGTCATGCTCCGACCTTATTGGCCAGCGCCGCCTCGATCGCCTCGGTGTACCAGGGCGCGAGCGTGTCGGCGAAGGTGACGGTGAGGTGGTCCTGGTCGCGGTAGATGTTCGCCCCGCCCACGACGGGCGCGCACGTCTCGGCGCCGCAGAACACGTCGGTGAAGTCCAGCAGTGTGACGAAGTCGAGATCGGATGCTGCGGCCCGCAGCGGATCGTCCTCCACCAGCACGTCCGACCGGGCGCCGTCGCACTCCGCGACGTCGCGCGTGCGCAGGCACTTGTTCGGGTCGGTCTCCCACACCGGGTTGTCGACGACGGTGATGACGGGGATGCCGCGATCGGTGACCGTGCTCCACGCGTCGCGGTAGCCGGCGACGGCGGCATCGTACGAGGAGTCGTACCCCGACGACGAGTACGGGGTCGTCGCGATCGCTGCGGTGAAGACGGCGTCGAGGTCGGCGTCGTCGATCGCGTTCTGCACCCGGTCGCGCCACTCGGTGCACGCCGCGCCGAACGCCCCAGGCGTCGACAGCGGCGTGGTGTTCCAGGGGCAGGCGCCCTTGAACCACGTGACGAGCTGCCACCCGTTCTCGTCGGCCATCCGCTGGAACGTCGACAACAGCTGGTAGGCGTGGCTGTCGCCGATGAGCGCGACACGCGGGGCATCGGGATCGTCGGAGCCGAAGGTGCACGAGACCGGTCGGGAGTCGGTGAGCTGCACGAAGCAGTCGGGGTTCTCGGGCCGGTCGATGCCGGCGAAGCCGGGAGCGGGAAGGATCGTTTCGCCGAAATCGGCGCCGGTGCACGCGGCGTCGAGCACGGAAGCCGCGCCGAAGCACTCCGGCGGGTTCTGCTGCAGCTCGGCGATGTCGCGCGTGCCCTGGGTGTACAGCGGCGCGTTGACGAACCACGCGGAGGCGGCCACGAGCCCGACCACGATCATCGCGGCGAGCGATGACCACAGCGTCACGCGGGCGGGGCGCGAGGTAAGCACCTTCCAGCCGCGGGCCGGGTCTTCGACGAACCGCTTCGTGAGCCACGCCAGCACGAAGCAGAGCACCAGGAGAGCCACGCGATGGTAGATCGTGAGTCCCCAGAACGGGACGGACGGCGCGATGACGATCAACGGCCAGTGCCAGAGATACAGCGAGTAGGAGATGTCGCCGACGAACTGCGCCGGACGGATCGCCAGGATGCGCGTCGGGTACCACCAGCGCTCGGCGTTCGACGCGGCGATCACCGCGGCCGCCCCCAGGGTCGGCAGCGCCGCCATGTAACCCGGGAACGGCGTCTGCCCGTCGAACGTGAACGCGACGTACAGGAGCAGCAGGATGCCGCCCCAGCCGAGCACGAAGCTGCCGATCGCGTTGCGCACGCGCAGCATCGGAACCAGCGCGATGAGGGCGCCCACGCCGAACTGCCACATGCGGCCGAACGTGACGAAGTAAGCGGGCGCCGGGTTCGTGATCGTGAAGACGACGCAGAACACGAACGAGACCACGGTCACGATGCCGAGCGCGGTGATGATCGCGCGCCGCCGCGCACCGCGGAAGAACTTCACGCCGGCCCACGCGGCCAGCAGCATGATGAGCGGCCACATCACGTAGAACTGCTCTTCGAGCGACAGCGACCAGTAATGCTGCACCGTGGTGGGCGAACCGGAGTGGTTGAGGTAGTCGGCGGAGTTGAGAGCCAGATACCAGTTCTCGACGTAGAACGTCGACGCGAGGATCTCGCGCACCTCGTTCGGCAGCGCCGAGGTCGGCATGAGGTACGGCGACATCACGACCACCGCGCAGAACAGCAGCACGAGGAGCGACGCCGGAAGGAGGCGGCGTGCCCGGCGCGCCCAGAACTGGCCGAGCCTCACCGTGCCGGTCGCGGTGAGCTCGCGCATGAGGTGCGCCGTGATGAGGAAGCCCGAGATCACGAAGAAGATGTCGACGCCGATGTAGCCGCCGGTGAGCCGGCCCGGCCAGAAGTGGTACAAGACGACGCAGAGGACGGCGATCGCACGCAGGCCCTGCACGTGCGGGATGAAGCGCGACGGCTCCGCGTGCTCCGGCGAGCGGTCGCGGGGCTCGCGGGTCACGGTCTTGGCGGGAACGCCCAGATGCTGCGGTCCGAGGTCGTGATCGGCGGAAGGCACGAATCGACGTTAGCCGCTGTCGCGCGGCTCCCCCGAACCGACGACGCTGATTCCCCGGTTTAGCCCAGCCTTCTCTTGCTTGCGGAATGACTCCTCGTGAGTAGCGTTGCAGTCACTGGAGGCCGAAAGATGGAGACGAGCGACATGACGAACACCCAGACCACCCCCGCAACCGCAGCGAACCCCGACGTCGCCGCCGCGACGGCGCAGTTCCTCACCCCCGTTGTCCTGGGCCTGCAGGCCCTGGCCGTGAACGGCAAGCAGGCGCACTGGAACGTGCGCGGCGCGAACTTCATCGCGATCCACGAACTGCTGGACTCCGTGGTCGCCCACGCCCAGGCCGGCGCCGACCAGGCCGCTGAGCGCATCGTGGCCCTCGGGCTCCCGATCGACGCCCGCGTCGCAACCGTCGCCCAGAAGACGTCGAGCGCGGTGCCTGCCGGCTTCACGCAGTGGGACGCGCTGATCCGCAACGTGATCTCCGACATGGACGCGGTCATCGCCGACACGCAGGCCGCGATCGACGGTCTCGACGAGTTCGACCTCACGAGCCAGGACATCGCGATCGGCATCAAGGAGTCGCTCGAGAAGGACCGCTGGTTCCTCTTCGCGCACCTCGCCGAGTGATCCACGCGTCATGACGAAAGCCCCCGGTTCTCCGGGGGCTTTCGTCATGTCAGGGATGCTGCAGAAAGGCGAGCACCGCGAGCACCCGGCGATGCTCGGTGCCCGACTCCTCGAGACCGAGCTTCGCGAAGATCGCGCTGATGTTCTTCTCCACCGCTCCGACACCGATGAACAGCCGTTGCGCGATGCTCGCGTTGCTATGCCCCTCGGCCATGAGGGTGAGCACGTCGCGTTCGCGCGGCGTGAGGGTCGAGAGCGGATCGGGTCGCGCCGAGAGCAGGCCTTGCACCACGAGCGGATCGAGCACCGTGCCGCGTTCGCGGACACGGCGCACGGCATCCGTGAACTCGTCCAGGGATGTGACGCGGTCCTTCAGGAGGTAGCCGACGCCGCCCTCACCGCCCGCGAGGAGCTCCTTCGCGTAGACGCCCTCGACGTACTGGCTGAGCACGAGGATGCCGACGGCAGGAAGCGCGGCGCGCACCGCCAGGGCTGCGCGGATGCCCTCGTCGCGGAAACCCGGCGGCAGGCGGACGTCGAGGATCGCGACGTCCGCCCGCGCCTCGCGGACGCGGGCGACCACGTCCTCGGCGTCGCCCCAGGCACCGGCCGTCGCGTATCCGGCTTCGTCGAACAGCCGGATGAGACCTTCCCGCAGCAGGACCGAGTCCTCGAACAGGACGACGCGGAGGGGTGCGGTGTCGGGCGTGGCGGCCATCCCCTCAGGATAGGCATCGCTCATGGCAGCGCCGTGAGCGGGACGTGCGCACCGACCGACGTCGGTCCGCCCACCGGGCTCGTCACGACCAGCACACCACGAAGGCCCGCGACGCGCTCGCGCAGGCCCTCGAGCCCGTGACCGGACGTGAGCACGGCACCGCCGCGTCCGTTGTCGACGACCCAGATGTCGAGGTGCGTCGGTGCCCCCGCCGCGTTGCGTCGCAGCGCGGCGCGCAGCGTCACCCCCGTGGCTCCGGAGTGCTTGACGGCATTCGTCATCAGCTCGGCCACGACGAAGTAGACGGTGCGGGCGACCTCCTGGCTGACGGCGCGGTCGATCGCGGGGTCGACGTCGACCTGCACCCACAGCGGCGACGCGGTCGCGACGGCGTCCAAGGCGGCAGCGAGCCCGCGGTCCTGCAGGAGCGGCGGCGCAACGCCGCTCGACAGCGCGCGCAGCTCATCCAGCGCGGCCTTCGCATGACCGCGTGCCTCTCGCGCGAGGTCGGCGGCAGCATCCGTGTCTCCTGACTCCGCGCGCCGCTCCAGCGCGGCGAGATCCATCTGCAGTCGCACCAGCCGCTGCTGCGGTCCGTCGTGGATGTCGCGCTCGAGGCGGCGCAGTGCCAGATCCTCGGCGTGCACGGCGGCGCCACGGGCGGCGGCTTCGGCGCGCACCTCGGCGGCGAGCTCGTCCGATTCCCACCGGCCGAGCATGCCCTTCGCCACCGCGTGGTGGCCGCGTGCAAGGCCGCCGAGCACCCACGGCATCGTGAAGGTGAAGACGATGCCGGCGACGAGGTAGAGCGTGACCTCGACGGCCCAGCTCGACCAGCCGCCGAACAGCCACGGCAGGAAGTCGGCGACGTAGTGCCCCCATTCGCCGCCCGAGCCGTCCGTGTTCCAGCTTCGAGGCAGGAAGAGCCCCCAGAACCAGTAGGTGAGGCCGCCGAGGCCGACGCTCAGCCACACCACGGTGAGCGTGAACGAGATGGTGCTGATGACGGGGTTCACGATCATGCCGTGCACGAGGTACAGCCAGTAGTGCGTGTTGCGGATCGGGCGCGTCAGCGTCATCCAGAAGCCGGTCTTCTCCGGCGTGTCGCGATTCCACTCCGGCTCGGCGATCTCGAGCTGCCCGGTCAGCAGCAGGAGGAACCTGTCGGCGACGCCGAAACCCCGCGCGATCAGCAGCGTCAGCACGATGAGCGGCAGCCCGATCACGAGGATCAGCAGCCCGACGCCGGTCCAGAACAGGGAGGCGAGCAGGCTCACCGAGACCATGGCGAGCACGAACACCGCGAGCAGATACAGCGCACTGCCCGGTGTGCGGACCCAGGCCTGGCCGTAGGACGCCCAGAACCCGGAGGCGGGGCGGGATGCGACCGGCTGGAGCGGGGCCGGTTCAGTGGTGGCGGCGGTCATCGGTGTCTCCCTCGGAACTCATGCTCCCAGCTTCGCGACGGCCGCGGTGTCGCGGCATCCGACGTCCTCCCGAAGCGGTACGGGGGAAGGCCCCGCGTACCGGGCGGC
>DATEOM010000077.1:0-7703 GCA_035274105.1 Microbacterium sp. | reverse complement strand
ACCTTGACCTGATCGTCGGCACGGCCCTGGAAGAGGAGGCCCTCCGGCTCGTAGCGCACGAGGTCGCCGGAGCGGTAAGCGCGGTCCCAGCCGAGGGTCGGCATCGGCGCGTACTTCTCGAGGTCCTTGACCGGGTCGAGGTAACGGGCCAGGCCCACGCCGCCGATGATGAGCTCGCCCAGCCCACCGGGCTCGACCTGCCGGTCGTCGCCGTCGACGACGGCCAGCGCCCAGCCGTCGAGCGGAAGGCCGATGCGCACCGGGCCGTGGCCGTCCAGGAGCGCCGCGCACGCGACGACGGTGGCCTCGGTGGGGCCGTACGTGTTCCAGACCTCGCGGCCGTCGGCGACGAGCCGCGCGACGAGCTCGGGCGGGCAGGCCTCGCCGCCGAAGATGAGAAGGCGCACGTTCTCGATCGCGTCGGCCGGCCACATCGCGGCGAGCGTCGGCACCGTCGAGACGACGGTGATCGCCTGGCGGATGAGCCACGGCGCGAGGTCTTCACCCGAACGCACCAGCGAGCGCGGCGCGGGCACGAGACAGGCGCCGTGCCGCCACGCGAGCCACATCTCCTCGCACGAGGCGTCGAACGCGACCGACAGGCCGGCCAGCACGCGGTCGCCCGGGCCGAGCGGCGCGCCCTGCAGGAAGAGGCGCGCCTCGGCGTCGACGAATGCGGCGGCGGAGCGGTGCGAGACCGCCACGCCCTTGGGCACCCCCGTCGATCCCGAGGTGAAGATGATCCACGCGTCGTCGTCGACCGTCGGCGGCGGCACCGTGACGATCGCGTGCGTGCTCGGGTGGGGCGCCGCGCCGCCGAACAGGGCGGCGGGCTCCTGGCCGTCCGCTGCCGCCGCGGGGACGTAGGCGCCGCCGTCGCCGATCACTCCGTGGACATGCGCCTCTCCGAACACGAGTCGGGCCCGCTCGTCGGAGTCGTCGGCGTCGACCGGGACGTACGCCGCACCGGCGGCGATGATCCCCAGGATCGAGATGTACAGCTCCTTCGAGCCCGACGGCATCCGCACTCCGACGCGGTCTCCGCGGCGAACCCCCGCCTCGTGCAGCAGGGCGGCGGTGCGCGCCACACGGGCCATCAGCTCGCGGTAGCTGAGCGCCCCGGATCCGTCGTCGAGGGCCGATGCCTCCGGTGTGCGCTGCACGGTCGCGCGGAGGATGTCCAGCAGCGTGCGCGGCTCCGGTGCCGCGTCGGAGCGACTCAGCGGTGCCGGCACGGCCGGCGGCGAATCGATCGAGATCACGTCAGGACAGCAGGGTGATCAGTTCGGCCTTGGTGAGCCGTGAGTAGCCGGTCCGGCCGGCCGCACGTGCGCGCTCGCGCAGCTGCGCGACGGTGAGCGTGTCGAGATCGGAGGAGTCGGATGCTGCGGCAGCCGCGGTCGGCGTGCTCGCAGGCCTCTGCGCACGCGGGGCGCGGGTGCGCGTCGTGGTCTGCGGTGCGCGGACCTTCGGCACCCCCACGGCGGGAGCGTCTTCGACCACGACCTCGACGGCCGCGGGCTCCGGCGTCACCGTGGCGGCAGCATCCGTCTCCAGCTGGTCGGAGGCGAGCTCGGCCTCGAGCACGCGGTCGGCCTCGAGAGCCTCCTCCTCGGCCTTTGCGGCGGCACGCTCGGCCTTGGCGGCCGCCTTCTTGAGCGCCTTGGCCTCGGCGGCGTGGGCCTTGGCCGCTTCGGCGGCCTTCGCGGACTCTGCGGCGGCACGCTCGGCCTCGGCGCGCAGGCGCGCCTTCTTCTCGGCCTTCGCGACGGCGGCGCGGGTCGCCTTGCGCACGCGCTCCTCGGCGCGGTTCGCCTTCTTCGCGACCTTGCGCGGGTTCTTGCGGATGGCCTTCTTCGACACGTCCACGTCGTCGACGGTCTCGGCCGCGACCTCGCGCAGCTTCTTCGCGCTCTTGCCCGGCAGGGTCTTCGCGACGCGACGGGCCTTCTTGGCCGCCGACTCCGCGTCTTCGATCGCGCCGAGCGCCTTACGCTGTGCCTTGGTGGTCTTGCTCATGCGGGGCACTTTAGCGGGCCCATGTGAACGGCCGACGGTTCGTGACGCGGAATTCCGGGCCCGGCAGGGTCCGCATGTCAATGCCGATGCATGGATGTCGGCATCCCGTTCACCTTCCGTTCACCCGCAGAGCGCAGTCTCTTAAGAGTCCGAGCCTACGTTTCAGAGCGAACCCCGCACCGGGTTCGAACCCGAAGGCCGTTTCGGCCTGTTTCCCTGACACGTGAAGGATTCACACAGTGAAGATCTCTCGCATCGCCCAGGTGGGCGCTGTCGCCGCAGTCGCGGCTCTCGCTCTCGCCGGCTGCGCCTCGAACGAGACCCCCGGCGGCACCACCGACGAGACCACGGCCGCGTCGGACCTCTCCGGCGAGATCTCGGGCGGCGGCGCGTCGTCGCAGGAGGTCGCGGTTCAGGCCTGGACCGCCGGCTTCCAGACGGCGAACCCCGACGTCACGATCAACTACGACCCGTCCGGCTCGGGCGCGGGCCGCGAGTCGTTCCAGGCGGGCGCCTTCCCGTTCGCGGGCTCCGACCGTGCGTTCAAGGTCGAGGAGATCGAGGCCGGCCCGTTCGACGCGTGCGTCGACGGCTCGGGCATCATCGAGCTCCCCACCTACATCTCGCCGATCGCGATCATCTTCAACGTCGAGGGCGTGGACGCGCTCAACCTCGACGCCGCCACCGCCGCGGGCCTGTTCGCCGGCACGATCACGAACTGGAACGACCCGGCGATCGCCGCTCTCAACGAGGGCGTCGAGCTCCCCGACCTGGCCGTGACGCCGGTGCACCGCGCCGACGACTCGGGCACCACCGAGAACTTCACCGACTACCTCTTCCAGGCCGCCGGTGACGTCTGGACCTCCGAGCCCGACGGCGTGTGGCCGCTCTCCAGCGGCGAGGCCGCGCAGGGCACCTCGGGTGTGGTCTCGGCCGTCGCGGGTGGCAACGGCACGATCGGCTACGCCGACGCGTCGCGCGCCGCCGAGGAGGGCCTGTCGACCGCCGCCATCCAGGTCGGCGACGAGTTCGTCGAGTACTCGCCCGAGGCCGCTGCCGCGATCGTCGACGCGTCGCCCCTCGAGGACGGCCGCGGCGAGGGCGACCTCGCGATCGAGCTGCAGCGCACGTCTGAGGAGGCCGGCGTCTACCCGATCGTCCTCGTCAGCTACATGATCGCGTGCCAGGAGTACGCCGACGCGGCCGTCGCGCCGCTCGTCAAGGGCTACCTCGAGTACGTGGCGAGCGCCGAGGGCCAGGAGGCTGCTGCCGCGGCCGCCGGCAACGCGCCGATCTCCGACGCACTGCGCGAGCAGGTCAACGCCGCGATCGAGCTGATCGTCGTCGAGTAAGACCCCGATGCCCGGCCCGGTCGCACGACGACCGGGCCGGGTATCACCCTGAGAGACCCGAATCCAGAAGGACACCATGACCACGACGACCGCCCCCGCGACGGGCAAGGTCAAGCAGCGGCCAGGCGACCGCTGGTTCTCGGGAACCGCGCTCGGCGCCGGCGTGATGATCCTCGTCACGCTCGCCGCCGTCGCGATCTTCCTCATCATCCAGTCGATCCCCGGCCTCACCGCGACGAGCGAGACCGCCAGCATCCTCTCGGGGAACTTCTGGGAGTACGTCTGGCCGCTCGCGTTCGGCACCGTGTGGGCGTCGTTCCTCGCGCTCCTGATGGCCGTGCCGCTCGCGGTGGCGGTCGCCCTCTTCATCTCGCACTACGCACCGCGCCGCCTCGCGCAGAGCCTCGGCTATGTCGTCGACCTGCTGGCCGCGGTGCCTTCGGTCGTCTTCGGCCTCTGGGGCATCCTGGTGCTGGCCCCCGCCGTGCAGCCGGTGTACGCCTGGCTGAACGCCAACATGGGCTGGTTCCCCCTCTTCAGCGGCACGGTGTCCAGCACCGGCCGCACGATCTTCACCGCCGCGATCGTGCTCGCGGTCATGGTGGTCCCGATCATCACGGCCATCTGCCGCGAGATCTTCCTGCAGACGCCGGTCCTCCACGAGGAGGCGGCGCTCGCCCTCGGCGCCACCCGCTGGGAGATGGTCCGCATGGCCGTCTTCCCCTTCGGCCGCAGCGGCATCGTCTCGGCTTCCATGCTCGGCCTCGGCCGCGCGCTCGGCGAGACGATGGCGGTCGCCATGGTGCTCTCGGTGGCCAACGTCGTCACCTTCCAGCTCTTCACCTCGGAGAACCCGGGCACGATCCCCGCGAACATCGCGCTGACGTTCCCCGAGGCCTACGGCCTGAATATCAACGTCCTCATCGCGACGGGCCTCATCCTCTTCATCGTCACCTTCGCCGTCAACGCCATCGCCCGATGGATCGTCAGCCGGCGCAAGGAATTCTCGGGAGCGAACTGACATGACCGTGACGACCGCTCCTCCGCAGCCTCCGCAGACGACGGCGCCGGTGCGCGAGACGCCCCGGCTGACCAGCGGGCGCCTGCCCAAGTGGGCGCCCTGGGCCATCCTCATCGGCAGCCTCGTGGTCAGCGCCATGCTGTTCGCGATCGTCGCGATGAGCTCCGGCGACGGCTTCAACGTGGCCGGCTGGGCCGTCGTGGCCGGCCTCGTCTACCTCATCCTGATCACGACCATCTCGTCGCTCGTCGAGGGCCGCCGCAAGGGCGTCGACCGCCTCGTGACCGGTGTCGTGACGATCGCGTTCCTCATCGCGATGGTCCCGCTCGTGTCGGTCGCCATCACCGTCGTCGTCAACGGCGTCGCCGGTCTGTCCGCCGAGTTCTTCAGCTCCTCGATGCGCAACGTCGTCGGCGAGGGCGGCGGCGCGCTGCACGCCATCGTCGGCACCGTGCTCATCACCCTTGCAGCAGCGGTGATCTCGATTCCGATCGGCATCTTCACCGCCATCTACCTCGTCGAGTACGGGCGCGGCGGTCGCCTCAGCCGCGGCATCACGTTCCTCGTCGATGTCATGACCGGCATCCCGTCGATCGTCGCCGGTCTGTTCGCGTATGCGGTCTTCGCCCTCATCTTCGGCCCCGGGATCCGCATGGGCATCATGGGCTCCATCGCCCTGTCGGTGCTGATGATCCCCGTCGTCGTCCGCTCCACCGAGGAGATGCTGCGACTCGTGCCGAACGAGCTGCGCGAGGCGTCGTACGCGCTCGGCGTGCCGAAGTGGCGCACGATCTCGAAGGTCGTGCTGCCCACCTCGATCGCCGGCATCACCACGGGCGTCATGCTCTCGATCTCGCGCGTCATCGGCGAGACCGCTCCCCTGCTGCTGACCGCGGGTGTGGCGACCTCGATGAACTACAACCTCTTCGAGGGCCGCATGATGACCCTCCCGGTGTTCGCCTACTCGCAGTACATGAACCAGGGCATCCCCGCGCAGGCCTACATCGACCGCGCCTGGGCCGCCGCGTTCGTCCTCATCATCCTCGTGATGCTCCTCAACCTCATCGCGCGCATCGTCGCGAAGGTCTTCTCGCCGAAGCTCGGCCGCTGAGCGTCCTCACCCGAAAGAACTGACAGGAATCATGTCCAAGAGCATCGAAGTCAACGACCTCAACGTCTACTACGGCGACTTCCTAGCCGTCGAGGGCGTCTCGCTCGACATCGAGCCGCGCAGCGTCACCGCCTTCATCGGCCCATCGGGCTGCGGCAAGTCGACGTTCCTGCGTACCCTCAACCGCATGCACGAAGTCATCCCCGGCGCCCGCGTCGAGGGCGAGGTGCTGCTGGACGGCGACAACCTCTACGGCGCCAACGTCGACCCGGTGCTCGTGCGCCGTCAGGTCGGGATGGTGTTCCAGCGCCCCAACCCGTTCCCCACGATGTCCATCAAGGAGAACGTGCTGGCGGGCGTGAAGCTCAACAACAAGAAGATGTCGAAGTCGGACTCCGACGCGCTGGTCGAGAAGTCGCTGAAGGGCGCCAACCTCTGGAACGAGGTCAAGGACCGCCTCGACAAGCCCGGCTCGGGCCTGTCGGGCGGCCAGCAGCAGCGTCTGTGCATCGCGCGCGCGATCGCCGTCTCGCCCGAGGTCATCCTGATGGACGAGCCCTGCTCGGCCCTCGACCCGATCTCCACCTACGCCATCGAAGAGCTGATCGGCGAGCTCAAGAACGACTACACGGTCGTCATCGTCACGCACAACATGCAGCAGGCGTCGCGCGTCAGCGACAAGACGGCGTTCTTCAACATCGCCGGCACCGGCAAGCCGGGCAAGCTCATCGAGTACAACGAGACGAAGACGATCTTCACCACGCCGTCCGTGCAGGCCACCGAGGACTACGTCTCCGGCCGATTCGGATAAACCCTTCTCATCCACGAAGCCCTCTCGCCACGCGGCGAGGGGGCTTCGTCGCTTCGACGGCGTCAGTCGCGGGGGCTCAGCAGATAGCGATTGATGGATGCTGTGAGCCCGGCGTCTAGCGGCACTTCGACGCCGTCGACCTCGGTGATCGGAGCGGCGAGCCGCACGCTCGACACCAGCCACGCGGCATCCGCTTCGCTCAATGCGCTGGTCGGAACGACCTCGTAGCGCGTCTCGTGGCCGAGCTCTTCGAGGTGGGCGAACAGGCTCAGCTGCGTCGTGCCGTAGAGGATGCCGCCGTTGGGAGCCGGCGTGACGAAGCGACCGTCGATGCGGAGGATGAGCGACGCCGTCGGCGCCTCGAGCACGAAGCCATCGGAGGTGACGAAGATGGCGTCGTCAGCGCCCCGTCGCTTCGCCTCGCGAATGGCGGCCATGTTCACGGCGTACGACAGGGTCTTCGCGCCCAGAAGCAGCCACGGCGCCTGCGCCGGGGTGTCGATGCCGTACCCGCGGTCGAGCGTGACGACGCGGACGCCCTTCTCGCGGGCCGTCGTGTTGTCGGCGGCGGCCGTGGCCGTCACCCACGCGGTCGGCGCGGGACCGTGCTCGACCCCGCGGCTCAGGATGAGCTTGATGACGCCCTCCCCCTCGCTCGGCGCGTGCTGGGCCGCGATGGCGACGGCCTGGCGCCACTGTTCGAGGTTCGGGGCCGGGAGGTCGCAGATCCGCGCCGAGTGTGCCAGCCGCTCGAGGTGGGCCTCGGTCTCCTGCGCGTGACCGTCGACGACGCCGATCGACTCGAAGATGCCGTCACCGCGCTGCGTGCTCAGCTCGCCGACGCTCAGCGCCGGCGCCGACGGATCGATGATGCGGAAGGAGTCGGAGAAGACCGGTCGTGGATCATCGGATGCCGCGGGCTCGATCACGAGCGCGAAACGCAAGGCCATGCCCCCGAGCTTAGGCGTTCGGGAATGCCGCGCCCGCGGACTCGGTTACACTGGATCGGCCGGGCCGCAGTAACCCCGGGCTCCAAAATTTGCCGCTTCGAGCGGCGCCGCGCCGAGAGGCGTTCTGCGGCCCGGCACTCTCATGCCCGGCACTCTCATGCCCGGCGCCGCTCCCCGTCGGGCCGCTCCCCGTCGGTTCCCCGTCGCTCGGGCCGCTCCCCGTCGGTTCCCCGCCGCTCGCGCCGCTCCCCGTCGGGCCGCCGGTCCGTCCGCCCCCTTCCCCGTGAGACGACAGATGGCGGACGAGACCCCGGGTGAACCCCAGGGTCTCGTCCCGCGACTGTCGTCTCACCGGCGGGTGGGGTGCGCGCCGAGCCCCCGAGGCACCGGCACGCGGGGTGGGCGCCGAGCCCCGACGCACCGGCCAGAGGGCCGCAGG
>DATEOM010000076.1:0-5665 GCA_035274105.1 Microbacterium sp. | reverse complement strand
AAAGGGCACCACACCGTCAAAGACAACACCGACTGGCAGGTCGAGCAGATCGAAGGCTCCGGCGGCGCCGTCGCGTGGACCTCCCCGACCGGACGACGCTACATCGTCCACCCCGAACGCAAAGTCCCCACCTTCACCGTGCGACCCTCACGGGTTCGCGAGTCCGCCTTCGCCGCGGGAGCCGACGCGCCCTTCTGAGCCCACGAACACCGGCGGAACCAAGGAATTCATCTGATCAGCGGCGGGCGTCGAAGAAATCGCGCAGGAGAGCGGATGCTGCGTCCTCGCGCACGCCCGCGACGACCTCGGCCCGATAGGGCAGGCGGCGGTCGCGCACGACGTCGTACACCGACCCTGCAGCGCCGGCCTTCTCGTCCCAGGCGCCGAAGACGAGCCGCGAGATGCGCGACTGCAGCACGGCGCCCGCGCACATCACGCAGGGCTCCAGGGTGACGACGAGGGTGCAGCCCTCGAGGTTCCAGCCGCCGCGGGCGGCCGCCGCCGCACGCAGCGCCACCACCTCGGCGTGGGCGGTGGGATCGTGGTCGACCTCGCGGAGGTTTCGGCCTTCGCCGATCACCGTGCCCGCAGCATCCGTCACCACCGCCCCGACAGGGACGTCACCCGCCTCGCCGGCCGCCGCGGCGAGCGCGAGCGCGCGGTCCATCGCGGCGAGGTCGGCGGGGGCGGCAAGCACAGCACGAGCGTAGTCGCCCACACCGAAGTCGCCCCGGGTCCGGACACCGCGACGCACTATTACGAGAGTTGATCGTTCGGTGTCAGGCGGCGGTGGGTGTGAGTGTCACTTCGAAGCCGAGATTCTGCAGTTGGCGGATGGCGGTGTTCTTGGCCCGGTCGGGGTTCAGCCGTGAGAAGTGGTCGGCACCGAGGTCGGTGTAGACCTCGCCGTCGCGCAGCATGTGCCACACGGCGCTGAGGATGGTGTGCTCGATCGCGACGATTGCGCGGGTCGGGCCGCGTCGGCCGGTGATGCGGCGGTATCGGGCGGCGAGGTAGGTGCCTTTCGTACGGGATGCGGACATCGCCGCGACCCCGAGCGCGCCCTTCAAGTACGGATTCCCGTGGGTGGTCGCCGACGATTTCACCCTGCCCGCGGACTCGTTCATGCCGGGACAGACCCCGGCCCAGGACGCGAGATGCGCCGCCGTTTCGAACACCGCCATGTCCGCACCCGTCTCGGCGATGATGACGTCGGCGACCAGAGTCGACACGCCCGGGATGGTGATCAGCGCGTCCCGGGCGCCGCGAAAGGGTCGCATCTTCTCCTCGATCCGGGCGGTGAGATCGTCGATCATCTGCTGGTGCGCGTCGATCTGGGAGAGGTACTGGCGCACCATGAACGCGTGATGCTCGGTGAATCGTCCCTGCAGCGCATCGACGAGCTGCGGGATCTTGTTCCGCATCGTCCGTTGGGCGAGATCGGCGAGCACGGCCGGGTCGCGTTCCCCATCGCAGAGCGCCTCCAGCATCAGCCGCCCTGATTTGCCGATCAGGTTGGACGCGACACTGGAGAGCTTGATCCCGGAGGACTCGAGGTGCTTCTCCAGCCGCTGCACCTGCCGGCCCCGGTCCTTGGCCGCCACCGATCGGGCACGAGTCAGGTCGCGCAGTTCCCGGATCGGCTCCGGTGGCACGAACGACGCGCGCAGCAGCCCGTGCGCGGCCAGCTGCGCCAGCCACGCCGCGTCCGACACGTCGCTCTTGCGGCCGGGGATGTTGCGGGCATGCTTGGCGTTCACGAGCATGACCGGCAGCACGTCTTCCATCAGGTAGTAGAACGGCTTCCAGTAGTCGCTGGTCGCTTCCATCACGACCGTCGTCACCCGCCGATCGACCAGGTAGTCGATCAGTTCCAGCACCTGCCCAGTGGTCGAGCCCCACGTCGTCACGCTCGTCTCGAACGTGCCGACACGTTTCGCGGGTACCCGGACCGCGACCTTCGCGTCACGTTTGGAGATATCGATGCCCGCCGCACGCTCGTGGATGACATCCATCGACTGACCCCTTCCCTCGCACCGAACGGCGCCGGCCGTGGGGCGGACAGGAAGAAATCTGGAATCTAATACACGTGCTCGAGGCAACAATCCCCGTGGGCGTCCGCCGCGTCAAGCTAACGTACGGGCTCGGCGGCACCATAGTGCGACGACGTCGACCACGACCGGACACCCCCAGCATCGCCTCCGCCACGCAACACGACAAGAGGCGACCCCTCGGTACTCTCGGCCCCCACCAGCGCGCCACCAGCGCCCTGAAGCTAACCTGTCTCTATGCGCCTGCACGTCGCCGACCACCCCCTCATCACCCACAAGCTCACGGTGCTGCGCGACCAGCGCACGTCGTCGCCGGTGTTCCGCCAGCTCACCGAAGAGCTCGTGACGCTGCTCGCCTACGAGGCGACCCGCAACGTCCGCGTGGCGCCGATCGAGATCCAGACGCCCGTCACGACGACGACCGGAGTGCGCATCGACGACCCGCGCCCCCTGGTCGTGCCGATCCTCCGCGCCGGTCTGGGCATGCTCGAGGGCATGGTCAAGCTCATCCCGACCGCCGAGGTCGGCTTCCTCGGCATGGTCCGCGACCACGAGACACTCGAACCGTCGACGTACGCCGAGCGGCTTCCCGAAGACCTCAGCGATCGTCAGTGCTTCGTGCTCGACCCGATGCTCGCCACGGGCGGCTCGCTGGGCGCCGCCATCGACTTCCTGTTCGACCGCGGCGCGCAGGACGTCACGGCGATCTGCATCCTCGGCGCGCCCGAGGGCGTCGCCGCGATCGAGAAGCAGGTCGCCGGTCGCGACGTGACCCTCGTGCTGGGCGCGCTCGACGAACGGCTCAACGAGCACGGCTACATCGTGCCCGGCCTCGGCGACGCCGGCGACCGCCTGTACGGCACGGTCTGATCCGGAGCCTCCGCGCTCAGACGATCGGCACGCGACTCGCGTCCGACGTCGCGGCCACCCCGCCCGTCGGCGCGCCGCGCCCGACCACCGCGACCGGCGTGAACGGACGCCCGTTGAATCGCGTCGCGGTGACGGTCGTGTAGGCACCCATCGTCGGGCTCACGAGCAGGTCGCCCACCTGCAATTCGGGCAGCAGCACCTCGCGCGCGATCACATCCGACGAGTCGCAGGTCGGACCCCCGAGGGTCGCCCAGCGGTGGTCCGCAGCATCGCGGCCCGTGAGGTCCCGCTCGGCGAACACGAGCGGATGCACGTCTTCGGTGAGGACGTTCGAGTACGAGCCGTAGAGCCCGTCGTCGAGGTAGTACCAGCGGCCGTCTCCGCGTTCGGCGATGCCCGTGACGCTCGTGACCAGCGTCATCGCGTCGGCCACCACGACCCGGCCGGGCTCGGCGATGATGTCGAGCCGCCGCGCGTGCGGCTCGAGCACAGGGCGGAGCACCCTCGCGACATCTTCGATGGCCGCCGATTCGGAGTCGTACGACGCGGGGAACCCGCCGCCGATGTCGAGGGTGTCGAACTGCACGTTGAGGCGCCGCTCGAGGATCCCCATGAGCTCCAGCGTGTCGGCAGCCGCGGCGGCGAAACGGGCGGGGTCGTCCAGCTGGCTGCCGACGTGGTAGCTGAAGCCGGCGACCGTGATGCCCGAGGCGAGCGCCTGCTCGACGAGACGCACGGCTTCGAACGGCCCCACGCCGAACTTGCTCGAGAGGTCGCTCTTCGCGTGCGGACTGCGGTACGCGAGCCGCACCAGCAGTCGCGTGTCGCTCGGCGCACCGCGGAACTTGGCGATCTCCGCCTCGTTGTCGACCACGAACGTGCGCACCCCCGCGGCGAGCGCCTCGGCGATCTCGGTGGGCTTCTTGATCGGGTGCGTGTGGATGATCCGGGATGCTGCGACCCCGCGCCGCGTCAGCATCGCCAGCTCCTCGCCGGTCGCGACGTCGAAGCCGCAGCCGGCGTCGTCGAGCACGTCGAGCACCGCCTCGTGGGCGAGCGCCTTGATCGCGTAGTGGAACCCCACGAAGGGCAGCGCGCGGCGCAGGTGCCGGTACTGCCGGCGCACACGCTCCGGGTCGAGCAGCAGCAGGGGCGTGCCGTGCAGCGCGATCGCCGCGCGAGCGGCCACGGACGACAGGAGAGCGGATGCCTCGGCCCGCCGCCGGCCGACGAGCGCCCGGGTCGTGCGGGGCTCGCGTCGCAGGGCTGCGAGATTCATGTCGCCACCTCCGAGATCGCCGTCCGGCGACGCCCGTCACGCAGACCCGTCTTGGCTGTGACGGTGAAGGCGCCGGCGGCGACCGCGTAGAACACGATGTCGGCGGCGACCTTGCCCGCGAGCATGCCCCAGAGCGGATCGGGGATCAGCCACACACCGAGCATGAGTGTCGCGGGGCGCACCAGGAACGTGTCGAGCAGCTCGGCCGCGCCGAACTCCGCCACGAGCAGGACAGCGGTCCGGCCGACGGCACGACGCCGGCTCGTCGACACGGGCGCCTGCTCGATGTAGATCGTGACGGCAAGCACGGCGTAGAAGCCGATGATCTCGCCGAGGAGCGCCGCGAGAGCGATGAGCGGTGCGGCGTCGGTCCAGAGCGTGGCGAGGAGTCCCCCCACCACCAGCGCGGCGGTCCCAGCGACCTCCGCGGGCAGGTATCGGACCACCCAGAAGACGATTCCGCGACGCCGGGGCGCAGCATCCGTCTGCGGCTTGTCCGCAGGCTCCGGCGTGGTCGCGGTCGTCGCGAACGACTGGTCGATCGTGGTCATGGCGTCCCCCTCCGTGTGAGAGAGGAGGGAGCGTCGGCCGTGATACCCCACAGAATGCGGCGCGGCATCCGCCCCTCGCCGAACGGATACCGCGCCTCTGCGCTTTTTACGACGCGTGGCAAGGCTACGTGGCGAAGATTTTTCTCCCAAAGGGGTTGACTTTGCCCCGGGTGCCCGTCTAGTTCTGCGGGACGAAGCGCGTTCGCAGGGGCGCGGTGTCAGTCGCCGAGCGGGGGCTCCTGCGGAGTGCGGCGCCCCGTCTCGCGCTCCCAGAACTCCAGTTGCTGGGTGAGCGCCTTCGCGAGTTCGAAGACCTGGTCCGGTGGGATGCGGATGCGGCTCACGACACGGGCCGGGACGACCGTATGGCGCTGACCGGTCTCGGCGTCGACCTGCTCGCGCGGCGGCTGCGCGAGGGTGAGGAAGTCCATCACGAACACGGTCGGGGTGTGCCAGACGTTGGCGAAGTCGGCGTAGTTGCCGCCGATGAGCTCGGGCGGGAGGTCGATCTCGAACTGCTGCGATGCGTCGTCGGCCATGCGGGCTCCTGTTCGGCGGGTGTCTCGTCCCAGACCGGTGCGAGACGCTCGGGGGCTGTCGTGTGCGACGGGTTCGACTGTGAGCGCGAGTCTACGCGGGCCTCAGCCCCGGCCGACGAGCCGCGCGAAACCGCTCAGGCGCGCCACCCCTTCGGGGGTGTAAGGGAGGTCGTCGAGAAGGCCCGGCGAGTACACGACGAACGCCGTGTGCATCGCGCGCGAGATCGCGACGTTGAGACGGTTGCGCAGGAGCAGGAACTCGAGCCCCCGCGGCGCGTCGCGGCCGCTCGAGGCCGCCAGCGACACGATCGCAACGGCCGCCTCCTTGCCCTGGAACTTGTCGACCGTGCCCACAGGCACGTCGGGGAATCCCGC
>DATEOM010000075.1:0-3589 GCA_035274105.1 Microbacterium sp. | reverse complement strand
CTACGCCCTCACGCTCTGCGGCGACATCGAGGACGAGTTCCAGCTCGAGGTCGACCCGACCATCGTGTGGGACCACCCCACGATCCGCGAGCTCGCCGAGGGCATCCGGCAGCGTGCCGATGAGTGAACCCGGCGGCGACGCCCGCCGCACCCTCGTCTCGGCGCGGGGCGTGCACGTCGTGACGGGCCGCGTGCCCGCAGGCGGGCCCAGCTTCGACCGAGACGGCGCCGAAGAGCTTCTCGGAACGGATGCCGCCACCCTCGGCACGCTCGACGAGACACGCGTCGCGTCGTACCTGACGGCGCGCCGGTGGGTGCGCGACATCGTCACCGTGCGCCTGCGGCGCGCCTGGAGCGGGTTCGAGGCGACCCCGCGCGGGGTGAAGCCGCGACTCGCCGACTCGACGCTGGACGTGAGCATCGCCCATACCGGCGACCGGCTCGTCGTCGGGGTCGTCGAACACGGACGGATCGGCGTCGACGTTGAGCTCGTCGCATCCGTCTTCGATCAGCCCTCGCTCGCCCGTCGCCTCTGCACGCCGTCCGAACGCCGCCGCGCCGAGGGACTCGGGCCCGCCGAACGGCGGGCGTGGCTCACACAGCTGTGGGCGGTGAAGGAGTCGTACGCCAAGGCGCTGGGCGCGGGTCTCGCGCTGGACTTCCGGCACGTCGACGGTGCGGGTCTGCGTCACAGAGTCGCCGTTCGCGGTGTGCTGACTCCCGCTTCGGGGGCGAGTCATGCGAAGATCGCTGTCAGCTGGGTCGACGCCGCCCCTTCCTGTTCTCCGTCGCCTGTTCGGGCGATCTAGTCCCATCCCGGAAGGGCACACTCATGCGTCTGTCTGTCATCGGCTGCGGGTACCTCGGAGCCGTCCACGCGGCGGCGATGGCGTCGATCGGCCACGAGGTCGTCGGCATCGACGTCGACAAGCGCAAGGTCGCGTCGCTGTCGAAGGGTGAGGCGCCGTTCTTCGAGCCCGGGCTGCAGGAGATCCTCACCGAGGGCATCGCCTCCGGACGGCTGCGGTTCACCACCGACATGTCCGCCGCGGCCGGTGCCGCGGTGCACTTCGTCGGCGTCGGCACCCCGCAGCAGAAGGACGGGTACGCCGCCGACCTCACCTACGTCAACGCCGCCATCGACGGCCTGCTCCCCTACCTGTCGCCCGGCGACATCGTGGCCGGCAAGTCGACCGTGCCGGTCGGCACCGCCGCCGAACTCACCCCCCGCGTGGAGGCGACCGGCGCCACGCTGGTGTGGAACCCCGAGTTCCTGCGCGAAGGGTTCGCCGTCAAAGACACCATCGACCCCGACCGGCTCGTCGTGGGCGTGCCCGCCGGCGAACCCGGCCAGGCGGCCGCCGACCTGCTGCGCGAGGTCTACCACCCGTCCGTCGCGAAAGACACCCCGTTCATCGTCACCGACCTCGCCACCGCCGAGCTGGTCAAGGTCGCCGCCAACGCGTTCCTCGCCACCAAGATCTCGTTCATCAACGCGATGGCCGAGATCGCCGAGGTCACCGGCGCCGACGTCACCCAGCTCGCCGACGCCATCGGCCACGACGTGCGCATCGGCCGCCGCTTCCTCGGCGCCGGCATCGGCTTCGGCGGCGGCTGCCTCCCGAAAGACATCCGCGCGTTCTCCGCCCGCGCCGAGGAACTCGGCCGCGGCGAATCGGTCGCGTTCCTGCGCGAGGTCGACGCGATCAACCTGCGCCGCCGCGAGCGCGCCGTGCAGCTCGCCCTCGAGGCGTTCGGCGGATCCGTCTTCAAGAAGAACATCACCGTGCTCGGCGCGGCGTTCAAGCCGCACAGCGACGACATCCGCGACTCCCCCGCGCTCGACGTCGCCGTCCGCCTGCACGGCCTCGGCGCCTGGGTCACCATCACCGACCCCGCCGCGATCGACAACGCCCAGCGCCTGCACCCGCAGCTGAACTACGTCGCCGACCGCGACGAAGCGCTCCGCGCCGCCGACGCCATCATCCTCGTCACCGAATGGGACGAATACCGCCGCGAACTCACCCCCGAGCACGCGTCGACCCTCACCGACGGCCGCGTCGTCATCGACGGCCGCAACGGCTGGGACGCCGCCGCCTGGCGCGACGCCGGCTGGACCTACTACGGCATGGGACGCCCCTGACCGCTTTCCGGGGCGCGGCTCGGCTCAGAGCTCGTGGACGCTGAGCAGCTGCCACCCCTCCGGGACCTTGGCCTCGAGCGCGGCCATGTCGTCGGCCTCGATCTGCTCGACGCCGTCGCGGCGACCCATCGTCGCCGTCGAGGTGAGCAGCTGCGAGCCCTTCGGCATCGACGCCGGGACGTCGGTCACGACCCACCCCGCGGGCAGCTGCGCGGTGACCGCCGCCTGAAGGGCCTCGAGCGAGGGGCCTTCCACATCGACGGTGCGGGTTTCGACAGGGCGGATGCGGCCGATGAGCATGGCTCGATCCTAAGAGCGATCTGCGCGGACGCTGATCGATCCCGGCCTGTTTTCCACGCCCGGCCTGCGGTATCGTCGCCCTATTCTCGACGGTGAGACAGCTCCCGACAGGTTCACCGAGAGCCTGGCTGCCGCCGTCGCGGAATCCGTGACTCGTGCGAAGACGCCCGAACGTCCTCCGTGAGTCGCTGGGGGACGGAGTACGACGTGAAGCGTGCACTCATCACCGGGATCACCGGCCAGGACGGCTCTTATCTCGCCGAGCTGCTGCTCGGGAAGGGCTACGAGGTCCACGGCCTCATCCGCCGGGCGTCGACCTTCAATACGCAGCGCATCGACCATCTCTACGTCGATCCGCACGATCCGAGCGCCAGGCTCTTCCTCCACTACGGCGACCTCAGCGACGGCGCCGGGCTGGTGAGCCTCCTCGTGAAGATCCATCCGGACGAGGTCTACAACCTCGCCGCTCAGTCGCACGTGCGGGTTTCGTTCGACGAGCCCGTGCACACCGCCGACACGACGGGGATCGGCACGGTCCGCCTCCTCGAGGCGGTGCGGTCGTCGGGCATCGACACGAAGTTCTACCAGGCCTCCACGTCCGAGCTCTACGGAGCCACGCCCCCGCCGCAGAGCGAGCTGTCGCCCTTCTCCCCGCGCTCACCGTATGCGGCCGCGAAGCTCTACAGCTTCTGGATCACCAAGAACTACCGCGAGGCCTACGATCTGTTCGCAGTGAACGGCATCCTGTTCAACCACGAGTCTCCGCGACGCGGCGAGACCTTCGTCACGCGCAAGATCTCCCGCGCGGTCGCCCGCATCCAGGCGGGCGAGCAGAAGGAGCTCTACCTCGGCAATCTCGACTCGATCCGCGACTGGGGCTATGCGGCCGAGTACGTCGAGGGAATGTGGCGGATGCTGCAGATCGACGAACCCGAGGACTTCGTGCTCGCGACAGGCCGGGGGTACACGATTCGCGACTTCCTCGAGGCATCGTTCGGGCATGTCGGCCTGGACTGGCAGGAGTTCGTGAAGTTCGACGAGCGCTACCTGCGCCCGACCGAGGTGGACGCCCTCATCGGCGACCCGGCCAAGGCCGCCGAGAAGCTCGGGTGGGAAGCCACGCTCGACGGCAAGGACCTCGCCGCG
>DATEOM010000074.1:0-4324 GCA_035274105.1 Microbacterium sp. | reverse complement strand
AGCGCGAACGCGCCTACCTCCGCGAGGCCGCCCTCGCACCTCGGCCGTGACGGCCACCGGGTCCGCCGCCCCCACGCGGGCGGCGGACCCCACCCCCACACCCACGCACCGACACCGCAAGGACGCAACGACATGACCACTATCACCGGGCTGGAGTTCCGCCCCCTCGTCGTACCCGCCTCCATCGACGCACCCGACGCCGCCGACTTCGTCGAGATGGTGCGCGTGCGCAACCTCGTCTACCGCGAGATCTCCGGACACGACGACCACCGCATCACCGCCGACGAGCTGCTTCCGCACTATCAGCCGTCCGAGTACGAGACCCGGCTCAGCTGGGTGATCGTCGACGACGGGGCGATCGTCGGCCGCATCGGCGTCGACATCCCGCACGAAGAAGGCTCGACCGCCGCGTTCTGGCTCATCGAGCTGCTCCGCGGGTCATGGAGTCGCGGCATCGGCTCGGCTGCCTACGAGCTCGTCGAGCGCACAGCCCGCGAGCACGGCCGCACCGTGCTGCAATCCTGGGCCGAGCACCCCGCCGCGGCGGGCCCTCAGCTCGCACCCCCTACCGGCTTCGGCGAGATCCCCGAGGACCACGTCGCACGGTTCTACCTCCGCCACGGCTACAAGCTCGAGCAGGTCGAGCGCAACAGCGCCTTCGACCTGACCGGCTCGTTCGACGACGTCGAGCGACTCCTCGCCGAGGCGCAGGCCGCATCGCCGGACTACCGGCTCGTCCAGTGGTCCGCACCGACCCCCGACGAGTACGTCGCCGGCTACGCGTGGATGAAGTCCCGCATGTCGACCGACGCACCCGCGGCGGCGCTCGAGTTCGACGAGGAGACGTGGGACGCCGCGCGCATCGCCGAGCACGACGCCCGGTACACGTCATCGGGGCGCACCATCCAGGTCACCGCCGCCCAGCACATCGAGACCGGTGAGCTGTGCGCCTTCAACGAGCTGGTGATCGGCAAGGACCGAACCGAGGCGTCCCATCAGGAGGACACCCTCGTCCTGAAGGAGCACCGCGGACACAAGCTCGGGACGCTCGTGAAGTGCGCCGGGCTCCTGTCCTGGCGGGAGGTCGCGCCGGACTCGGCGCGCGTCATCACCTACAACGCAGAGGAGAACCGGCCCATGCTGGACATCAACGAGGCGATCGGCTTCGCGCCGATCGCGTACGAGGGTGCATGGAAGAAGGTGCTCGATGACTGACCTCGCAGAAACCGCCGTCGTGACCGTCCAGCGCATCGTCGTCCCCGAGACGACGGAGGCCTCCGACGCCCGCGTGTTCCTCGAGATGGTGCGGATCGCCAATGCGGTCTGCCGGGAGGACGCCGGACACGACTACCTTCGCGAGGAGCCCGACGAGATGCTCGGGTTCTGGCAGGACCAGACCGACTGGATCCAGCTCGGATTCGCTGCGCTCCGCGGCGACGAGGTGCTCGGTGCGGTGAAACTCATGATCTCGACCGAGGAGGACGCCAGCACGGTCGAGTTCGACCTCATGGTCGATCCCCCGCACCGAGGTCTCGGCCTCGAGGGACTACTCCTCGCCGAGGTCGAGCGGGAGGCGCGCGAGCGCGGACTCGCCACGATCCAGACGTGGACGCTTCATCGACCGGATGCTGCGGGCCCGCGTCTGCAGCCGTCCACAGGGTGGGGGGCGATCCCGGCCGAGGATGCGCAGACGAGGTTCCAGCTGGCGAGCGGCTTCACGCTCGAGCAGGTGGAGCGCAACAGCGTGTTCGACCTGACAGGCGACTTCGCCCTCGTGGAACGCATGCTCGCGGACGCGGTCGCGGTCGCCGGAGACGAGTACAGGTCGATCCAATGGACGTCGCCGACGCCGCCGGAGTACATCGACGGGTTCGCCTACGCGCTCTCGCGCATGTCGACCGATGCGCCGGCCGGTGGTCTCGTCATCGACGAGCAGCACTGGGACGCCGCGCGGGTCGAGCGCCGTGATGCCCGTCTGAAGGCACAGGGGCTCACCGTCTCGGTGGCGGCCGTCCTGCACGTGCCGACGGGCCGGGTCGCCGCGTACAACGAGCTCGTCATCGGCGAGGACCGCTCCGGAGCAACGCAGCAGTACGGCACGCTGGTCGTGAAGGAGCATCGCGGACACCGCCTGGGAACGATCGTCAAGTGCGCGAACCTGCTGCGCTGGCACGATCTCGTGCCGCAGTCGCCGCGTGTCTCGACGTTCAACGCTGAGGAGAACCGCCACATGCTCGACATCAACGAGGCCATCGGCTTCGTGCCGGCTTCGTACGCCGGCGCCTGGAAGAAGGTTCTCGAACTCTGATCTCCGGCTTGCGCCGGAGATCGCTCAGCCGCGTGCCGCGCCCGGCCCGTCCACACCCGGGCGCGGCACCCGCTGGCAGTGCGCGCAGAAGTGACTCGAGCGATTCGTGAACGACACCCGCACGATCGGACGGCCGCATCGCGGGCACGGCTCCCCGGTGCGTCCGTAGGCGTTGAGCGAGTGCGCGAAGTAGCCCGCCTGACCGTTGACGTTGACGTATTGCGCGTCGAAGCTCGTGCCCCCTTCGGCCAGCGCCTTGTCGAGCACGTGGCGCACTTCGCCGAGCAGGCGGTTCACCGCGCGGGTCGGCAGCGCGCGGGCGGATGTCTCGGGATGGATGCGGGCCGCCCACAGCGATTCGTCCGCGTAGATGTTGCCCACGCCGCTGACGACCGTCTGGTCGAGCAGCACGCGCTTGATCGCCGAGTCCTTGCGGGCGAGCACACGCCGGAAGCCCGCATCGGAGAACGCCGGATCGAGCGGGTCGCGGGCGATGTGCGCCACCTGCGCGGGGACGGATGCCCCATCCCACCCGTGACCGCCGGGTGCGCCGTCGGAAGTGGGGACGAGGTCGTCGATCGCGAGCGAGCCGAAGGTGCGCTGATCTGCGAAGACGACGGAGAGCTCCCCATGCACCGGGTGCGCGAGGTCGATGCGCACCCGCTCGTGACGCTCGGGAGCTGCTCCCGGAGCGCGGAGAAGCATCTGCCCGCTCATGCCGAGGTGGCCGATCACCGCCTCATCGGACGGGGCGTCGTCGGCGCACGACTGCAGCGGGAGCCACAGGAACTTGCCGCGCCGGGCGGCCGCGCTCACGACGCGTCCGGTCAGGCGCGCCTCGAAGTCGGCGCCCCCTCCGACGTGTCGCGTGAGAGCGCGCTCGTCCAGCACGGTGACGCCGATGACGAGGGCGCCGGTGACAGCGGGGGCGAGGCCGGCACGGACGACCTCGACCTCGGGAAGCTCAGGCACGCCCGCTGAGTGCGCGCCACGCCGTGAGCGCGGCGGCCATCTCGGCGTGCTTCTTGCTCGTGCCCGCACCCTCTGCCGTGAGTTCGCCCACCGTCACGGTCGCGGTGAAACGCCGGTCGTGATCGGGTCCGGTCGAGGTGACCTCGTATGCCGGGGGCAGCATCCCGCCGTGCGCGGCGAGCTCCTGCAGCGCCGTCTTCGGATCCATCGCCGCGCCGTAGCGCTCGGGGTCGGCGAGCAGCGGCTCCACGAGCCGCAGGACCAGGCCGGTCGCGGCATCCGATCCGGTCGACAGGTAGGTCGCGCCGAAGATCGCCTCCATCGTGTCGGCCAGGATCGAGTCCTTGTCGCGTCCGCCGGTGAGGATCTCGCCCCGCCCGAGTTTGAGATGCGCCCCCAGACCGATCCCGCGAGCGATCTCGGCGAGGGCGACCGTCGACACGACGCTGGCGCGCCGCTTCGCGAGTGCGCCCTCCTCGAGCTCGGGGTGGCCGGTGAACAGGCGCACCGTCACGGCGAGTCCGAGTACCGAGTCGCCCAGGAACTCGAGGCGCTCGTTGTGCGGAACCTGCCCGTTCTCGTACGCCCACGAGCGATGCGTCAGCGCCAGCGACAGAAGCTCGGGGTCGATATCGACTCCGAGCTTCTGTGTGAGGTCTGGAAGCGTGTTCCGCTCCGCTGCGACGTCTGTCACGTCAGACCGTGCGCGACGATCAGACGTCGGCGACCTTGCGGCCCTTGTACTCGAGGAACAGCTCGGTGCCCTGCGAGTCGGTGACGACCTTCGCCTGGTGCGGACGGCTGTAGACGGTCTTGCCGTTCTCGACGGTCTTGACGAGCGTGGGGGCCTCGGCCTTCCACTGCGCGCGACGCGAGCGAGTGTTGGAGCGGGAGACCTTCCGCTTCGGGGGGTTACCTGCCATGGCTAGCTCTCTTCTGTGTTCTCGACGCCGCTGTCAACCGCGGGGGCGCGGTGCTTCGTCGTCGTGGCTCGTGGTGAAGTCCTGGAGCGCGGCCCATCGTGGATCGAGAGGCTCGCTCTGC
>DATEOM010000073.1:0-2248 GCA_035274105.1 Microbacterium sp. | reverse complement strand
CTCATCATGAGCTCGGCGGTCCAGGTGTGCTGGGAGAAGTTCTGCAACTACTTCGACGTCGAGATGCGGCTGATCCCGGTGACCGAGGCGAACCCGCTCATGGACGGCACAGGGCTCGAAGACTACGTCGACGAGAACACGATCGGCGTCGTCGCGATCGTCGGCGTCACCTACACGGGCGCCTACGAGCCGGTGAAGGCCATCGCCGCGAAGCTCGACGAGATCCAGGCGAAGACCGGGCTCGACATCCCGATGCACGTCGACGGCGCCTCGGGCGCCATGGTCGCCCCGTTCCTGCAGCCCGACCTCGAGTGGGACTTCCGGGTGGAGCGGGTGCAATCCATCAACACGTCGGGTCACAAGTACGGACTCGTCTACCCCGGCGTCGGCTGGGTGGTGTGGCGCAACGCCGCGGCCCTGCCCGACGACCTCGTCTTCAAGGTGAGCTACCTGGGCGGATCGATGCCGACCTTCGCCCTCAACTTCTCGCGGCCCGGCACCCAGGTGCTGCTGCAGTACTACCGCTTCCTGCGCCTCGGGCGGGCCGGGTACACGGCGATCCAGCAGGCGTCGCAGGACGTGGCCGTCTACCTCTCGTCGGCGATCGCCGGGCTCGACGCATTCGAGCTCCTCAGCGACGGCACCGACATCCCCGTGTTCGCGTGGCGGCTCACCCCGGGCCACACCGACAAGTGGACGCTGTACCACCTGTCGGAGCGGCTGCGGATCAAGGGATGGCTCGTCCCCGCGTACCCGCTCTCGGGCGAGCTGTCGGATCAGACGGTGATGCGCATCGTCTGCCGCAACGGGCTCAGCCGCGACCTCGCCGAGGACCTCCTGAACGACATCGAGAGCGAGACGGAGTTCCTCGATTCGCTCGACAGCCCCATGCCCCACCCGGGCATCGGTCCCACGTTCCACCATTGAGCGCACGGCGACCGGTCGACCCGACCGCGCGGCGGATCCGAAGACTCCGGCGGGAGTCGTGGGGCTTCGCGGTCGGGTCGGCGCTGTTCTTCATCGGTGTGGTCCCGGCGTACGCCGCGTGGGCGGGTCCGGTAGGCGCGAACGCGACGTTCTTCGCCGGATCGATCTTCTTCACCACGGCGGGTCTCATCCAGCTGCTGCTGAGCGGGCGCCGCACGCCCGACGCGCGCATGAACCGGGCGGACCGCTTCGACTGGTGGGCCGCTGCGATCCAGTTCGCCGGCACGCTGCTGTTCAACGTGTCGACTGCGGCCGCCCTCATCGCCGCGATCGCGGATCCGGACCGCGTCGGCGCCGGCTGGCGGCCGGACGCGTGGGGCTCCGCGGCCTTCCTCGTCTCCAGCGTCCTGGCTGTCGTGGCGACGAAGGACCGGGGAACACTGTGGGACCGCGACGCCCGCACGTGGCACGGCACCGGCCTCAACCTGCTGGGGTCGATCGCCTTCGGGGTGTCGGCGGTCGCGGCGTTCGTCGTGCCCTCCACCGGCGAGCTCCTGAGTCCGCTGTGGGCGAACCTCGGCACCGGCATCGGCGCGCTCTGCTTCTTCGCCGCCGCCCTGCTGGCGCGCCGCACGATCGGCGAGGAGGAGTGAGAGGACGGGACGGATGCCTCAGCCCGCGTGCACGCGAGCGGGCACGTCGCCCGGCCCGCCGATGAGCACGTAGTCGGCGTGCTTGGCGACGAGCCCGTCGCCAGCCGTGCGTCCGTGGAGGCGCCGCCATACCCACGGCAGCGCGTCGCGGCGCAGCCACGTGCCCGGCAGCACCGGATCGTCGTCGGCGTGCAGGCTCGCGTCGAGCTCGCCGAGCGCCTCGGCGTCGGGCACTCCGAGCGCCTCGGCCGCGCGGTATGCGAGATACCGGTGACCGCGCGGGCGCAGGTGCACCTTGTCATCGGCCCACAGGTCGAGGTCGCCGATCGCCGGGAGCCCCCGGGTGTCGAGGAACGCGTCGGTGTCGACCAGCACCGCGCCGGTGGCCGCGGCGATGCGCCGGAGCTCCGACGAGAAGACCGCGAACCGGCGGGCGAACAGCCGCGCGGGGCGTCGGCGCGGGAGGAACGGCGTCACGAGGAGCACGTCGATGCCGGCGCCGCGCAGGTCCCGCACGGCCTGCTCGAGGTCGCCGGCGACGGCCACCGGATCGACGCGGCGTCCGACGAGGTCGTTCGCGCCGATGAGGATCGACACCAGCTGCGGCCGGAGGGCGAGCGCCTGCGGCACCTGCTCGCTCACCACGTGCCGCACGCGGCGGCTGCGCA
>DATEOM010000072.1:0-3053 GCA_035274105.1 Microbacterium sp. | reverse complement strand
GCAGGTGCGGGCGGAGGCGCCGGCGCGGGAGCCGCCATCGGCGGTGGCGCGAGTCCGGGAGATCGTCCGCCGACGGGGAAGCCCCCGCCGAACACGTCTCCGAGGTCGCGCGGAGGTTCGGCCATCGTGGCCTCTTCGCCGCCGGCTCCCAGACCGCCCTGCGCGACCGTCGCCTCGAGCGCGGCCATCCCCGTCTCGAAGTCGCTGGCGACGATGGTGAGGTGCACCCTCTCGCCGGCGGCCACCGGGATCCGCGCCGACCAGCCCTCGCCGTCGGGCTCCAGGTGCACGAGTGCCACCCCGGAGTCGCGCGCGACGATGACGGCGTAATGGAGGTCGTCCGGCCCGCGCACGCGCACCGTCGCCGCGGTGTCGGCCCGCGCCCGCAGGACGGCGTCCGCAAGTAGCAGGATGCCTGTCTGATCGGGGCCGGTGCCCGGCGGGGCAGGGTCCAGACGCACCTCGAGGGCGTCGTCGGCGTCGACGTCGACGCGCGGCGCATCCGGAACCAGAGTCATCCCGACCCCCTCGCTCCGCTGCCCGTTCCCCACGAGCACCGTCACCCGATGAATCCGAGGAGTGCGATCCGGTGCACAGCATACGAGCGCACGCCTCACCGCACCAGAGCGCGCTGCGCCGGGTCCTGATACCTCGGAATCACGGATGCTGCGGCCCGCAGCATCCGTCCGCTACCAGGCGCGCAGCGCCTCGGCGACGGTCGCGAATTCGTGCTCGGAGAGCGCCAGCTGCACCGCTTCGGCGACGGTGAGCTCGGCGCCGGCGAGCTCACCGGCCTCGACGGCCTGCGGATCGCGGCCGCGGAGGATCTCGAGGTGCGGCGTGTGGACGGTGAAGGCCTCCACGTCGAAGATGCCGATGCGCCGGCGGATCTCTCCGGCAGCCACCGCCAGCGCCGCCGCCCGCCACGCATCGCCGTGCGCGGCGGCGACCGCGCACACGCCCTCGAGCCCGTACGCGACGCCCTCGTCGTAGTGCAGTCCGACCGAGATCAGGAGCGTGTGCACGAACTCCCGCTCCGCCTCGTCGATGCGGCCCAGCTGGAAGTTCAGCCGCGAGCGGAGGTTGCCGGCGACCGAGGTCGTGAACAGGTCGCCGCGAGACTCGGCCACGGAGGTGGCGCGGTCGAAGTGCGCGAGCGCGTCGTCGGTGGCGCCGCGCACCCACGCGAGCCGGCCGAGCGAGACCTCGGTGATCGCCTCGGCCCACGTGTTGCCCAGACCCCGCAGCGTCACGACCGCCTCGCGCAGCTCGGCCTCGGCCTTGTCGGTGTCGTGGGGCGAGAACTGCACGCGCGCCGTCGCGCGGGCGGCCAGGGCCATCGCCGCGGCATCCTCGTCGCCGCTCTCGCGGAACAGGCGGACGCACTCGCCGAGTCCGGCCGCCACCTGCTCGCTGGGGCGCTGCCACATCTCGCCCCACAGCGCGAAGAACCACGCGATCGCGCGGGTGTGGGCCGTGATCGGCTGCTCGTGCTGCTTCTCGAGCAGCTCCAGCATCCACACCCGCACCTCGGCGAAGAAACCGGAGATCCACCAGTAGATCAGCAGGCACCAGGCGAAGTCGCCGGCATCGTCGAGCCGGTTCGTGTAGACGAGGTGGCGCACCGCCGCCCGGAGGTTCGGCAGGTCCAGCCCGAGCCGCACCACCGCGTCCGCCTGCCCGCGCCCGCCGAGCTCGGGGGCGATGTGCTGGACGAGCCCCCGGTAGTAGTCGGCGTGCGCGCGTCGCACGCGCTGCGCGTCGCCGCGCTCCTTGAGGCGTCCGAGCGCGTACTCGCGCACGATCGCGAGCAGCGAGAACACCCGCCGCCCGCCGAGCTCGCTCTGCTTCACGAGCGACCCGTCCGCGAGGGCGGCGAGGGCGTCGATCGCGTGACCGCCCCACGGACGACCCTCGCCCAGCGCCTCGACCGCGTCGAGCGTGAACCGCGTCGCGAACACGCCGAGGTCCTCGAGCAGGTCGCGCTCCTGCGGCGGCAGGAGGCTCACGCTCCAGTCGATGGTCGCCCGCATGGTGCGGTGCCGTTCGGGAAGATCGCGCACCGCGGCCGTCAGCAGCGGCAGGCTCTTCTCGAGGCGCGCCGCGATCTGCGCCGGATTCAGGATGCGCACCTTCGCCGCGGCGAGCTCGATCGCCAGCGGCAGCCCCTCGAGCCGGCGGCAGATGTCCGCGAGGTCCCGCGCGTTGTCGGGCGTGACGTCGAAGCGGGGGTCGATCGCACGCGCCCGGTCGACGAACAGCGACACGGCGGCCGAGCGCGTCGTGCGGTCCAGGCTCGCGGGGCCGTCGCCGGCGGGAGTCGTCAGCGGCGGCACGTCGTACACGCGCTCGCCGCGGATGCGCAGCACGATGCGGCTCGTCACCAGGAACATGGCCGTCGGCGCGACCGTGTACAGCCGCACCAGGACGGGCGCGGCATCCACGATCTGCTCGAAGTTGTCGAGCACGATCAGCACGCGGCGATCCGCCAGAGCGTGGGCGATGCGCTCCTCGAGCGCGGCTTCGCCGTTGTCGCGGATGCCGAGATAGTAGGCGATCGTCGGCAGCAGCAGTCCCGGCTCGAGCACCCCCTCGAGGAGGACGAAGTGCACGCCGTCGGGGAAGAGGTCGGCAGAGGCCCTCGCCGCCTCGATCGCGAGCCGGCTCTTGCCGATGCCGCCGGGGCCGATGAGGCTCACCACACGATCCGTGCCCCGCGCCAGGAGCGTGCGCACCGCATCGATGTCGGCTTCGCGGCCGATGGTCGTCGTGTAGGGCACCGGGATGCGGCCGACCAGGTTCACCGGTGAGACGTCGGGGTCGGGCTCGCCGGGCGCACGGGATTCGTCGAAGCGTTCGGCGAGGAGCATGGCGAGGTCGCCGGCGACCTGGTCTTCGAGGTCTTGGGTGTTGTGGAAGTGGAGGTAGGCGGCGGTGTCGTCGGCTTGGATGCGGGCGATGAGGTCGGTGAGCCGGTCGTCGCGGGTGTCGGTGTCTTTGACGTAGATGAGTTTGGGCATGCCGGCGGGGGCGAGGTTGTATTCGTCTTCGAG